>CACYDO010000113.1 GCA_902773165.1 uncultured Ruminococcus sp.
CCGGGCGCCTGCCCGGTGACACGCGAGGTTGACTTTTGGGGGGGATTTCGGTATAATATATTATGAGAAAATTTAGTTTGACCGAAATTTGTTCGGAGAAAAGGAGATACCATATGTATCAAAATTATGTGTTTGATCTTTACGGCACACTCGCCGATATACATACAGATGAAGATAATCCCACGCTTTGGGGAAAAACAGCCGAGATGTACAGCAAAAACGGCGCGCAGTATACAGGCGATGAGCTGAGAAGCCTTTATTTGGAGCTGGTGGAAGAGCAGAATCGCATTGTTATTAAAAATCACCCGGAGTTTACAAATATTGATATCAAAATAGAGAAGGTGTTCCGCAAGCTCTATGAGCTTAAAGGTGTTTCCCCCGATGAAAGCCTTGTTGCCGCAACAGCGTCTTATTTCAGAAGCGTGTCGCGTGAGTATATCCGCCTGTACGACGGCATTAAAGATCTTCTTACAGAGCTTAAAAAACACGGCAAGGTCTATCTGCTTACAAACGCTCAGCGTTCGTTTACGTGGGAAGAGCTGGAAATACTAGGTATCAGGGATATTTTTGACGCTATCGTCATATCATCTGATGAGGAGTGCTGCAAGCCCGACAAGCATTTTTATCAGGCTATTATCGACAGATACGACCTTGACCCCAAACAGACGATAATGGTTGGCAATGACCCCGTTACCGATGTACAGGGCGCTATGTCGGTAGGCTTCGATACACTGTATATTCATACGAATATTTCTCCGCAGATCAACACGAATACGGGCTGCACTTACTTTATTCCCGATGGGGATACTCGTAAAATGAAGGATTACCTGATATGACTCAGTCACAGTTTATGTACGAGCTGATGAAGGCGGTAGAATCATTTCCCGATGAGAAAAAATATACCGTTATGAGCGATTACGATCGCTATTTCAGCCGTAAAAAAGAAAGCGGACTAAGCGACGAGGACATTATCGCAGCTTTGCCTATGCCTCAGAGTATTGCAGATGGCTACCGCAGCGGTAGTCCGTTCCCTCTTGACGAGCCGACTGCAAGCGAATTTTCAGAAAAAAGCAAAGGCAGGGCTGCTCCGCTGGGCGTTTTTCTGTTTACTCTGCTTGTGCCTGTTTGCGCGGTCTATGAGGTGCTGGACGCTGCCTTGTCTGTTGTAGCAGCGGTTATAATGCTTGCGCTTTGTGTAGCGGCGGCGTTTGCTTCTGTTGCCTGCTTCGGCGTTATTTCTCTGAGCAAAGGATTTATCCTCCTCGGTATAGGCGGACTGCTGATAACAGCGGCGCTTGTTCTGTTTTCGTCAGTCCTCTTTCGCCTTCTTGCACGTTCCTTCGGCGCGTTTCCGCGTCTTATGAAGCGCGTGCTCCATAATCAGGGGAAAGGCGGCGCAAAGCATTGAAAAAACTATTAAAGGTATCTGCGCTGCTGCTTGCAGTTGGGCTGCTTCTTTCGGCGATAGGCGCGTTTATGGCAAGGCGCGACAACGTGAATTCCGGCAGCCTTCTCGGTATCGCGGAAAGCTCCTTTAAGCTTTCCGAAAGCGGAATATCTGTTCCCGTTCCCGAACCGCAGAATATCAGCGGCGTGGAAGGCGTTTCAGAGCTTAATGATATCAGCTATGAGCTTAATGAATTCAATACGCTCTCGCTTTACGGCGAAGCTCTGAGCGTGGAGTTTACGGCGGCACAGAATGAACAGATGAAACTAAAGCTGGACAACGGCGCTCTTAATACCGCTGTCACAGGCGGCAAGCTGTGTATACAGGCTGTCGGAAACAGCAGAGAAAGCACCCTGACGGTCGGCGTTCCGCAGTCGTTTAAGGGCGGTCTGGAGATATCCGGCAAACAGTGCAGGATCCATATGGACAGCTTTGAAAGCGCTATGGATATGAGCTTTTGCCTTCATGAATCGTCTTTCGAAGCAAAAAATCTCACCGCCGACAGCGTTACGGTTATTACAAGCAGCTCTTCATTCAAGGCAGATGATATTTCCTCTGTCGAAGATATTAAAATGACAGCCGTTTCTTCAAATTACCGCATAGAAAACGTTTCGGCAGTTTCATCGTCTGTTGACGCGGAAAATTGTACGCTTGCGTTCGGCATTTCGGACGGCGCTTTTTCAGCCGGTCTTAATTCAACTTCATTTGAAACGTCGTTTAAACACGTAGGCGGAAATATTTCGCTCGATATGACTGCGTGCAGCGCGTCTGTTTTTCTTCCGAAGGACGCTGAAATCACACTAAAAAACGAGGAAACGTATGCATTGCTGACAAATAAGTCTAAGGCTGCACAAAATAATAATACGAATCAGCCCGGTCGTTATACAATCGAAACAAATATTAAATATGGTATTGTAACATTGGAAAATTTGAAGTAAAATAATTTTCGGTACTTGTAAAAATATGTCAGCGCGGAAAAAGCAGTTATCATAGTCTGCTGTTTTGCGTGCTGACGCTTTTGCTGAGAAGACAAGAAAAATTATTTATTATTGAAAGGCAGATAGTTGTTATGGATATAGTTGTACTTGCAGGCGGTCTGAGTACAGAACGCGATGTTTCTATCACATCGGGCGGCATGGTTGCTAAGGCTCTCAGAAAAAAAGGGCACCGCGTTGTTCTTCTTGACGTATTTATGGGATACGAGCAGGATAACTGCGACGTTGAAGCACTTTTTGAAAGCGGCTACGATTTTACAAAGGACATCGCTGTCGGCGAGAAAATACCCGATCTTGCTAAAGTTCGATCATTGCGCCGCGATAAATCGCCGCGCTTTTTCGGCGAGCACGTTGAGGAGATATGCCGCCGCGCGGATATATGCTTCCTTGCGCTCCACGGCGGCGACGGCGAAAACGGCAAGGTTCAGGCGGCTTTTGACCTTATGGGAATCAAGTACACGGGCAGCGGCTATTTAGCAAGCGCAAACGCTATGAACAAGAGCGTTACAAAAAGCATTTTCGTTTACAGCGGCGTTCCTACTCCCAACGGAATATGCTATCATCTTGATGACTGGAACGACGATGTATGCAGCTCTCATGAAATTTTCCCGTGTGTTGTAAAGCCGTGTTCCGGCGGCAGCAGCGTCGGCGTTTCTATTGTTCAGGATAAGAACGGCTTTAAGGCTGCTATGGACGAAGCCTTTAAGTATGAAACAGAGGTTCTTGTTGAGGAGTATATCAAGGGCAGAGAATTTTCTGTCGGCGTTATTGACGGAACGGCGCTCCCGATCATAGAGATCATTCCCAAATCGGGATTTTACGATTACGTAAATAAGTATCAGAGCGGCAGAACAGAGGAAATATGCCCTGCCGAGCTTGATGAGAAAACGACTGCACGCATGAGATGCGAAGCGGAGAAGGC
>CACYDO010000114.1 GCA_902773165.1 uncultured Ruminococcus sp.
CCGGGCGCCTGCCCGGGGGCGCTTACCCGGCAACAAATTCGGATTCTATGTGGTCGAGGGCGTCTTTAACGTCAACGCCAAATGCGTAGGCAAATTCTTCGCCTACTATTTTTTTGCAGACAGAAAGTACTTTTTCGTCGGAAGCATGCAGGCGCTTTACAGTGTGTTGAAGCTCCTTTTTGTGGATAACAAGCTCTTTCATTACGGTGAGCAGCTCTTCACTCATGCCGCCGACAACAATATCATGAAAATGCTGGCTTCGTTTGCGGTCATCTTTTTCCCATGTCGGAACGCTGTTTTTTATAGACATCAGCATCTGATGAAGCGTTTCCTTCATCATTACGGGACGAAGCGTCGAAGTAAGCGCCTTGTTTGCGACAGGTACATAAAATTTTGAACGATCATCGTAAACAGGTGCAAGAATGTAATACGTGTGCGCCGTTCCCATTACGCTTTCCTGACGGATATCTTCCAATTTGCAGACACCATTGTTTCCGTATACCAATACTTCGTTTAGCTCAAACATAAATAACCTATCCTTTCCACGGGTAATGACTGCCGTAATATTTTTTTGCAATGTGCGCCTGTTCGTCGGGGGAAAGACGGCAAAGCCTTTCTCTCCACGCCTCAGCAGGTGCAGCTTTTTGCTCCTGATTCTTTTCTGTAACCGTTTTTTCAGCTATTGTGTGATCTGTGCCTGTTTGCATATATTATGTTCCTGATTTTCCTATACGCCTGAGTGTATAATTTTTGCAGACAGCTTGCAGCGTGGAACCCGATCATAAATTCCACCAGATTCCGGAGGACAGCCTTTGGGCTTGTGCTCTGCGCGCCGCAGTTTTGCCGCATTCGTATTAATACCTTATAAATGGCTTTGTTAAGCCATTTATTGTAGACTGAAACCTTTCTGTTTGATATAATAATTATAACACTTTTCAAAAATTTTTTCTTATGGTTAAAATTCACAAACTTCAAAAAGCAATATTGTGGAGATTTCTGATAATAACTCACTTGACAAAAGGAAATTTTTATGGTATTATAATAGCAGTCAAAGTCAGCGGCTATGCCGCAAATGTTCTGTCAATATCACATTTACTCAGCAGATTTAGCGTAGGTCGTAAGGCTTACGCTTTTTGCTTGTCAGAATACTTTAATCAGGAGAAGCTAATGATAATTTTTAATACAGATCTCGATAACACGATGATCTATTCTTATAAACATGATATCGGAAGCAATAAGCGCTGCGCGGAGATCTATCAGGGACGGGAGGTTTCTTTCGTGACCGAACGCACAGACAAGCTGCTGAAAGCTGTAAATGACGCGGTAGTTCTTGTTCCGACAACCACAAGAACGATGGAGCAGTACGTCAGAATAGATCTGGGATACGGTACGCCGCATTACGCACTTGCGTGCAACGGCGGCGTTCTGGTTGTAAATGGCGTTGAGGACGAAGGCTGGTACAAGGAATCGTTTGAGAGAGTTGAAAATTGTCAGTGTGAGCTTGCAGAAGCTGAAAAAGTGCTTGAATGCGATGAAAACAGAACCTTTGAGATACGCAATATCAGAGATCTGTTTATTTTTACAAAGAGCAGCGAGCCGCAGAGATCGGTAGAAAAGCTGCAAAATTCCCTTAATACTGAGCTGATGGACGTATTTTACAATGGCGTTAAGGTGTATGCCGTACCTAAGGGGCTGAGCAAGGGGATAGCTGTTCGCCGTTTTAAAGAAAAACTCGGCGCAGATACGGTGATAGCCGCTGGTGACAGTGAATTTGATCTTTCTATGCTGAATGCCGCAGACATCGCAATAGCTCCGCCCGATTTTCCCGAAATGGAAAAACTGACGGCAAAGACCTTCGTAATGCAGCATGAAGGTATATTTTCCGAATTCGTTCTGGAAAAGGTTCTGGAAATAGCGTCACAATAATCGCAGTAAGTGGTATAATTCCAGTTGACAGCCTCAAACGCGGAGACCAACTTACTGCTGCAATAAAGTAAAATCGGAACTGGCAGCGGCGACACGCCGCCGGAACTGGCAGCGGCGACACGCCGCCGGAACTGGCAGCGGCGACACGCCGCCGGAACTGACAGCGGCGACACGCCGCCGGAACTGGCAGCGGCGACACGCCGCCGGAATTGTCAGCGGCGACACGCCGCCCCTTTGACCCCTGTAAGTACCCCAGGGGCACTTCCGTTGGGCGCTTTTTGAAAAAAGTTTGACAAGACTTTTGTTAATATGTTTTTAACTCATTCAAAAGCTGTGGTTTTGTAAGGTTTATCTATTGACATAATTTGTGATTTGTTATAATATTGTATGTGGCGGATAGTCCTTAGATCTGCTTAAAATCAGTGACGCCTTTTGGCGTTTGGATATAATGTATGCGGTGAAGAGCCGCAATGAAAGGACGTTTTTTTATGAAAATAAGGGCAAGCTGGGTGGCGTTTGTGCCCGTAACAGTCGGCGCGGTGCTGCTGCATTTATATTACCTATTCTTTATTGGCGGTGAAGATATCACACAGCCTTTGTATGGCGAGTATTCGCTGCTTATCAACAAAACGACCGAGCCGGAGATCATCGCAATATTAGCGGCTGTGCTGCTTGTGTTTGCGGCGATATTCTCACTTGCAGACCGCAAAACTGCGCCGTACTGCGAGATAAAGGGCGCGCCGCTGAGCGGAATTTTCCTGATAGCGGCAGGATTGTTAATGGGTATGAACGCAGCTGTAAACGTTATGGGCGGAGCTTCCGAAAATATTTCGGTGCTGATGACAGCGTTTTATATACTTAGCTTGTTTACAGCGCTTTTGCTTGCGATAGTCGGAATGGGGTTTTTGGTAGGCTTCAATATTGCAAAAAAAATCAGGGGAATCATGCTTCTGCCTACAGTGTGGGCGGCAGTCAACATGGTCAAGGCGTTTACGGGGCACAGAAAAGAAGCTTCGTCTTTCGCAATGTACGATATGTTCGTATGGGTTACACTTACGCTTTTCCTCTTTTACAATGCAATGGTGCTTTGCGGCGTGGAGATCAAGAACCCGGTTAAATCCTCATTTGTGTGGGGCTTAACATTTGTGCTTTATGCAACCATATATGTTATTTCGGAAATAAACGATTCCATCGCGGCGCTTGGTTCATTTGATTTCACTCAGCTTATCGAGCAGTTTATGATCGCGGCGTTCGCTCTGTACACACTGTTTATGCTGTTCAAGCTTTCTTCCAGAATGATAACGAAGGAGCAGGAAAGCGAAATGGAAGAAGCAGACAGTGATGTTCCTTCTAAAAGGAAAGCAAAGAAGGACGAAGACGAGGACGACGAGCCGGAAGCCGCTTTCGGCGTAGGCAGCACAAAGTATGTAACTGCGGAATTTGAGAAGATCCGCATGGAAAAGGCTGCAAAAAAGGCGCAGGAACGCACGGGCGTTATTACGCAGGACAGCGCGTCAGACGAAGACGACGAGGAGGACGAATCGCTTTCCACGCTTGACAAGATAGACCAGCTTATCCAGGAGCTTTCGGACGACACTCAGCCCAAGAAAACATCTGAGAAAAGCAAAAAGAAAAAAGATAAATAAAAATAAGCATATAAAAAGCTGACGTCAAGATGATCGACGTCAGCTTTTTGTGGTCTTTGTGCCGCTGTAGTTTATGATTAACCATAGTTGATTGCCGCGTATGTGAATTATATAATGCAGTAGCCAGGCAATTGCAGACCGACTGCGGCACGGAAACCAATTTCTTGCTGTTATATACTGGTTTCTGATTAAAAGATTTAAAGGGTTTAATTAGAAAACAGTATTCTGAATGACCGTCGGCTTGAAACCGAACTTCCGCCGGCGAGGGTAAGTTTTCTTCTCCGCAGTGAATTAAAAAATAATATACCAAAAAAAATTTTGTAGAGGTTCATTGACATTGAACGATAACGAAAACCAATAACGAAAATAAATATCGGAATACTAAAACTATAAACAATTCTTTAAAAGATTTCAAAGAGAAATGCATTGCGGAGAACGGAAAATAGATCAAAGCTCTATTTCAAGCTCTACTGTGCTGTTGATAAGATCGAGCGCCGTCTGCGCACGGGATAAAATATCCGAAAGAACGAGGTAGTCTTTCTCTGCCTGCTTGGGGTCATAGTTTGCGTAGCGGTAGTCGATCAACTGAGAGTTGTGGTAGTATGCGGACTCACGCGTCTTGGGCAGAGTATCCTTCATTGAAGAAAGCTTTGCAAATTGCTTTGAAAGCTGCGGCAGATAAACGAGCATTTCGTCTATCGTCATGTCAAAGCCGGGTACTGTCTGAGTTGTGTTAAACAGATTCAAGGCGTGCTTAACTCTGCGTATCTTGCGTTCAACCTCATATTGCTGCTGCTGCATTTCAGAGTAGTTGTACTCGGGGCGTACAGACTCCGGGTCTTCGCCTATTGCTGCAAGAAAGCTCTTTGTGTTTTCCTCACGCACCTGTAATGTCCTGAGTTCATCGTTTAATTGACGGAGAAGCTTTGCCGCCTGTGCCGATGTCATTTTCATTAATATCACCTCACATGTAATATTTTCTATTGTATAAATGAGATCAAAGCGCCTTCGTTTCGATCTCTTCCATTACCTTTTCGAGGAAGGCTTCAACTGTCATAGCGCCGATATCGCCCTGCTTGCGCGAACGAACAGAGATAACGTTAGCTTCGATATCCTTGTCACCGCAAAGGATCATGTAAGGAACTTTTTCCAGCTGTGCTTCTCTGATCTTGTAGCCGATCTTTTCGCTGCGGTCGTCAACCTCTACGCGCAGACCTTTCTCCTCAAGCTTTGCCTTGACCTCATAGATATAGTCAAGGTGTCTGTCGGCAATGGGGAGAAGCTTGACCTGAACGGGCGCAAGCCACATCGGGAACGCACCTGCATATTTTTCGATAAGAAGCGCAAGCGTTCTTTCGTAGCAGCCGATAGACGTTCTGTGAATGATGTAGGGGTTCTTTTTCGAGCCGTCCTTATCAACGTACTCCATACCGAATTTCTCTGCGAGCATCTGGTCGATCTGGATCGTAATGAGTGTGTCTTCCTTGCCGTGAACGTTTTTGATCTGAATATCGAGCTTCGGACCGTAGAATGCGGCTTCACCGATACCGATCTTGTAGTTTATGCCGAGATCGTCAAGGATCGTCTGCATAACGCCCTGAGCTTCGTCCCACTGTTCGGGCGTGCCGATGTATTTTTCGCGGTCGTTAGGATCCCACTTCGAGAAACGATACGATACGTCTTCGTAAAGACCAAGCGTCGTAAGCATGAACGTTGTAAGCTCCAGACATCTCTTAAACTCGTCTGCAAGCTGATCGGGACGGCACATCAGGTGACCCTCGGAGATCGTAAACTGACGAACTCTGATAAGGCCGTGCATTTCGCCGCTTGCTTCATTGCGGAAAAGCGTAGACGTTTCGTTGTAGCGCAGAGGAAGATCGCGGTAGGAGCGCTGCTTGTTGAGATATGCCTGATACTGGAACGGGCATGTCATAGGTCTGAGCGCGTAGACCTCTTTGTCCTTCTCTTCATCTCCGAGAACGAACATACCGTCCTTGTAGTGATCCCAGTGACCGGAAATTTTGTAGAGATCGCTCTTTGCCATGAACGGAGTTTTTGTAAGCTGCCAGCCGCGCTTCTGCTCCTCGTCCTCAACAAAACGCTGTAAGAGCTGGATGATCCTTGCACCCTTCGGCAGCATGATCGGAAGACCCTGACCGATGTAGTCAACTGTCGTGAATAAGCCAAGCTCACGTCCGAGCTTGTTGTGATCTCTTTTCTTAGCTTCTTCGAGCTTTGCAAGATGCTCTTCGAGCATTGAAGCCTTCGGGAAAGCAGTTCCGTATACTCTGCAAAGCTGAGCCTTGTTAGCGTCGCCGCGCCAGTATGCGCCTGTGCATGCCGTAAGCTTGATCGCTTTGATCGGAGATACATTCATAAGGTGAGGACCGGCGCAAAGGTCTGTGAAATCTCCCTGCTTGTAGAAGGAAATATTCTCGCCCTTGTCGGAATGCTCCTTTGCAAGCTCTACCTTGTAAGGTTCGCCCATTTCTTCAAGCATTTTTACAGCCTCTTCCGGAGCAAGCTCATAGCGCTCTACTTCAATACCGCTCTTGACAATAGCCTTCATTTCCTTTGTGATGGCTTCAAGGTCTTCGGGAGAGAACGGCTTTTCTACATCAAAATCGTAGTAAAATCCGCCGTCTACAGCAGGACCGATAGCAAGCTTTGCATTGGGGTACAAATGCTTTACAGCCTGAGCAAGAACGTGTGAAGCCGTGTGCCAGAAGGCTTTTTTTCCGTCGTCGTCGTCAAATGAAACAAGCTCCAGCTTGCAGTCCTTTGTAAGCGGCGTTCTCAGGTCGGATACGATATTGTCGATACGGCATACGCAAGCGGATCTGTACAGTCCCATGCTGATGGATTTTGCAATTTCGGCAGGCGTAATGTTTTCCTCATACTGGTTAACAACGCCGCCCTTTAATTCAACGTTAATCATATTTTTTTCTCCTTTTGCTTATTGTGATCTTTAAAATCAATATCCATGACAGGGTTTCTTTGCGCAATATTCATGTTTATAAAAAAACAAAAACTGCGCCCCTGAAAAAGGGACGCAGTAATAATACCCGTGTTTCCACCCAAATTCGGTAAAGTATGCAAAGATACAATACCCTCATTGCGACCTATAACGGAGTCAGCCGTCCTGCCTTGTTACAAGCAGGCTCTCGGAGGTGGTGTGCTTAATGCTGCATTTGCAAGCGATCTCAGCCTATGTCGCTCACTCTCTGGAAAACAACTCTGCAAAAAGCCGTCCTCGTCACAGATGTAATTGTACGCCGAAGCGCACTTGATTTTTAACTTGAAAATATACTATCACAATTTTTCTTCAATGTCAAGTGGTAATTTAAATGTTAGTGAAAATATTAGTGGACAGCACAAAGCGCGGAGAGCAACTGACCGTTGTGGTAAAGTAAAATCGGAACTGCCTGTCGGTGCCTACCGATAGTTAGTGTAAAATATTAGTGGACATCACAAAGCGCGGAGAGCAACTGACCGTCACGGTAAAGTGAAATCGGAACTGCCTGTCGGTGCCTACCGATAGTTAGTGTAAAATATTAGTGGACATCACAAAGCGCGGAGACCAACTGACCGTCACGATAAAGTAAAATCGGAACTGCCTGTCGGTGCCTACCGACAATTTTAATATTATTTAATTGATTATTTTCCTGATTTGTTGTACAATATTAATATTACAACAATGAGGTGAACTTAATGCAGATGTTAAAAAATAAAACGGTGGTTCTCGGCGTGACCGGGTCTATCGCTGCGTATAAAATCGCGAATCTTGCGCGTATGTGCAAAAAAGCAGGCGCAGACGTTCAGGTGCTTATGACGAAAAACGCCGAAAATTTTATTAACCCGATCACGTTTGAATCGCTTACGGGAAATAAATGCCTTATAGACACATTTGACCGCAATTTTCAGTACAGCGTTGAGCATGTGGCGCTTGCAAAAAAAGCTGACGTTGTTATGATCGCTCCGGCAAGCGCAAATGTCATCGGAAAAATAGCGTGCGGTATTGCTGACGATATGCTTACAACAACGGTCATGGCGTGTACGTGCAAAAAAATTATTTCACCTGCAATGAATCACAATATGTATCATAACCCCATTGTCCGCGATAATATAGAAAAGCTCAAAAGCTATGGTTACGAGATAGTCGAGCCGGATCACGGAATGCTTGCAAACGGAGATACGGGCGACGGCAGAATGCCCGAGGAAAGCGTGCTGTTCGAATATATCCTTCGTGAATGCGCATTTGAAAAAGACCTGATTGGAGAACGTGTCCTCGTTACGGCAGGAGCAACTCAGGAGCCGTTTGACCCTGTGCGCTTTATTACGAATCATTCTACCGGGAAAATGGGGATCGCTCTGGCGCGTATTGCTATGCTGCGCGGCGCAGATGTAACGCTTATTGCTGCGCACACAGAGGCGGAGCTGCCGAAATTTGTAAATATAATAAAGGTGCAGACGGCTCAGCAGATGTACGACGCAGTAACGGATGAATTTGAAAACAGCACTATCGTTGTAAAGGCCGCGGCGGTCGCAGATTACCGCCCTGTATCTTCGGCAGAAAACAAGATAAAAAAGTCCGGAGATACTATGACTGTGGAATTTGTACGCACGCCCGATATTCTGGCGGAGCTTGGAAGAAGAAAGAACGGGCAATTCCTCTGCGGATTTTCTATGGAAACAGAATCTCTTGAAGAGAATTCCCGATGTAAGCTCGAAAAGAAAAATCTCGACATGATCGCCGCAAATAATCTGAAAACATCGGGCGCAGGCTTCGGCACGGATACTAACGTTATCACACTTATCACGAAAGACGTTCAGACCGAGCTGCCGCTTATGAGCAAGGAAGAGGCAGCTTCGCGCATATTTGACGAGATAATCCTCAGGAAAAAGCTGCAGGGAGGTTCTGTATGAAAAAGGCAGATGAAAAAAAGCAAAAGCAGGATAAGGCGGAGAAAAAGCAAAAGCTGCCGAGAAAACGGCACCCCGTAGCAACATCTGTTGCACTGACTGCCGCGCTGGCAGTTTCGATAGGCGTGTGCCATATTTCGTTCGACAGAGTGACGATAGAGCCGGAAGACCTTATGGTGGAGGATTCCGCTAACGGCATTTACAGCGGTGAAGAGCTTAGCATAGAAAGCACTGAAAATAACGTTGAGTTTATCGGAATGTCAGGCGACAAAAATTATGTTGATATCGCTATGAAGCTTACAAAAAAGGACGGTTCGCCCTTCGTTGACGATATCAAGAATACGTGGATATCTACGTCTTCCGAAAATGATCTGATAGGCTGGCGCTACGGCTATGCGTATACCGATATTCATTTTACGTGCCCTAAATGGCTGAAGACGCGGTACGAAAATTCATATAAGGATATGTCTGGCAGCCTTGAAGACCGCGATGATATACACAGCTCAGTTGATTTCATCTTTGAGGATACATCAACTATCTCTGCATGCGTTTTTGCAAATTCCATTCTGGGCGGATTAAAAGGCGAAACAATGACGTTGACGGCAAACGACCTTTCTGCGTTCACTGTTGAAAAAATACTCTGCGAACATTCGGAATATGAAAATGATGAGGATTACGAAGAACACGGATTAAATAAGCTGGTAGAGGAATATAAGAAAGAGGAAACAGAAGGCTATGCGGTGATGATCCACCCGGATACATGGGATATTGTGCTTTGCAGGGAAACACCTATTAACGTGGATTTCGCTCTTTCCGTCAAGCTTACCTACAAAACGGATCAGCTGAAGCTGGAAGCGGCTAACGTGGAGAAATGCGTAGACGGCTGGGGCAGCGGAAGCGAGGGAGAGTTCGGCGTTACTCCGTTCAGCATGAAATTCAGCTATTCTCCCGTAATTCAGGAAACGGAAGATGAGCCAAAATTTAATATGTGGGGCGGAAACGTGGAAAGAATAATGGATAAGCTAATGGAAGATGTGCAGAGCGAAGCACCTTTGCCGCCGGAAAAAATGACAGTCGAGCTGAACGACGGCAGCCGTATTACAGCGAAAAGCGATTATAATTATTTCAATGTTGACGAGAACACTGAACAGTACAGATTTTACCGCGAAACAGAAGCAGGCTCTCTGTGCCCCGTAATAATATTGCCCGAAGATATTGTTAAAATTGAGGCGAACGGCGCGGAACTATATTCCGGATAAATATGATCTGTTTGTACAAAGCTCAGGTATTTAATAGCCATATTAATAAAGCAACGGCTTTATCGCAGCAGCGTTAGAGCCGTTGTTTGCTTTATAGGCAAAAATGTTACAATATTTTTATATTTATATTGTTATAAAATAGTGGAAATGTATACTGCATTGTGATAAAATTATAGTGTATTATTGTCGAAAAGAGGAGAATAATGTTATGCTTAAAAGGATATTTTGCTTATTATGCATATCGGCGCTGATAACAGGAGCTTTTCCGATCACCGTTTTTGCTCAGAATGAAGCCGAAAACGAAGATGTTCAGCTTGAAGCGAAGCTGTATGTATTTAATAATAAGCATGGATATCCGATAGACGGTTCAAAGCCGCTGAGTACAGCTCCCGATAACTGCAAAATGGGTTCACTTGTTCTCAGCGGAAGCTTTAGCAAGGAAGAAC
>CACYDO010000115.1 GCA_902773165.1 uncultured Ruminococcus sp.
AAATAGATCTTTCAAGTCTGAAAACCTTTTCTGTTCGTGAAGCACTTGAACAGCTTTTGTATCAGGTAATTCCCAGCGGAGTTACGTTCAGACTGTATAGAAGAGCTGTATTTGAGCAGTTAAGATTTCCAAGAGGCTGGGTTTTTGAGGATCTGGCAACAGTTCATGCTGCTTTTATGAATTCCAATTCAATATCTGTTATTAATGCGCCTATATATGCTTACAGACAGCGCAGCGACAGTATTATCAGAATGAAAAACTATCATACAAAAATGGTAGTTGTTTCCGTGACAGAGCAGCTCTATCGTGATATAATGTCTTTTGACGAAAATCTGTACAATGCGGTATGCTCAAGAATCTTTGCTCAGTATTATCACGTATTTCTTCAAATTCCGTTTTCTGATATAGATAATATCAATATAATCTGGAAAGAAATGAAGAAATATCACAAAGCCGTTCTGAAAGACAAAAATCATTACGTGCGCAAAAAAAACAAGATAGGGGCTTTTTTAGTCTTGTTCGGGAAAATACCTTCCTATTATTTCGGAAGATTATATCTTAGAATACGGTGACAGGCTGCCCTTATGGACAAACGATGTTTAGGCGGTGAAATTGTTGGAGAAATTGACCGAAACACAGCAGAATCTTTTGGACCTGCTTGGATATGCTCTGTTTGATAAAAAATTCGATTTGAAAAAAATAGAATACAATTGGCAGGAGCTTCAAAAGGAAGCACTTGAACAGACTGTTTACACAACCATTTATCCCGTGATAAAGGATATCCTTCCAAATGAACTTCAAAGGGAGTGGATGCTGCTCAATGCCCGCTTTGTTTCGCGCAATATAAAGGTAAATTATGAGCATACCGAGCTTCATAGGCTGATGACCGACAATAACATACCGTATACAACGATCAAAGGATATCGTTCCGCATCGTATTATGCCTCACCCATAAAGCGGACAATGGGCGATGTCGATTTTTTGGTGAGAGAAGCCGACGTAGAGAAAACAGGCAGGCTGCTTGAGAGCGTCGGATTTGTTCAGAGCGAGGATATTCACCACCATTTCCATTACGGGTACAGCAGAGATAATTCATACTGGGAACTGCATTTTTCCTTAGGCGGAATACCCGACAACGAAATAGGAGATGCTATCAAAGCACGTTTGGAGGATATCATTGCACAAGCGCAGAAGGTAAATAAAGATAATATTGAATGTATGGTGCCGACGGATTATTACCATTGTGTGATAATGCTGCTTCACCTTATTGAGCATCTGACAAATGGCAGTGGCATAGGGCTTCGTCACATCTGCGACTGGGCAGTTTTTGCAGATAAAGTTGATATTACTCGATTTCAGTCAGATCTGAAGGAATTGGGACTCTGGACATTTGCTTGTCAATTAACGGCGCTTTCGTCTGCATATCTCGGTTTGAAGGCGTTCGGTTGGTGCCCCGAATTTCCTGACGATTTCTTGGATTTTTTTATTCGTGATATAATTGATGGAGGCAATCATGGGCAGAAGAACAGAAACAGAAGCGGCGGAATCAATATGGTCAAGGAGTCTAATGTAGTATTGTCCTTGTCCGCAAGAACCAAGTATTATTATCCTTTTTTCAAAACTCACAAATATTTGCTTCCGTTTGGCATGATTGCCTATATGTGTCATTTTTTGAAAAAACGCATAACCGGTGAAAGAAAATGGATAACATCGGATGTCATTAAAGAGGCAAAAGATCGTAAAAAGCTTTATGAACAGTTTGAACTGTTTCAATAATGGTTAAGCAAACGCCGCACAAAGACCGCATGCAGGCTCAAGCGGTGCTTCTGCTTTACAGAGGTCTCCCCAATAGATCCGCCCCCTGTGGTCGTTTTATGCACTCTGCCAAAAAAACTACTGCGCAACTTCGACACAATCTCTGTGCGGTATTGCCTTAAAGCTATTGAAAAGAATTATTGTGAGATTTTTAGGGAAGCTTTTGTTATTATAATACTGAAACTAAATAATCCAATTTAACGATCATTGTAAAACATTATGAGAAGCTCTGCCTGGCTTCAAAGCGGGAAATTATTTAGTTGCCGAAGTAATAGGATTAAAAATATTTATACAGGAGAGGTGTAGGTATGAAAAGAGTAATCACTTATGGCACATTTGATTTACTTCATTATGGTCATATAAATTTGCTCAGGAGAGCAAAAGCTCTTGGAGATTATCTTATTGTAGTTGTTTCCTCTGATGAATTTAACTGGAATGAAAAGCACAAGAAATGCTATTTCACATACGAGCAAAGAAAAGCGCTGCTTGAATCTATTCGTTATGTTGATCTTGTAATTCCGGAAACATGCTGGGAGCAAAAAGTAACAGATGTTCATGAGTATCACATTGATACCTTTGTCATGGGTGATGATTGGAAGGGAAAGTTTGATTATCTGAAAGATGAGGGCGTAGATGTAGTCTATCTTCCCAGAACGCCGGAAATAAGTACAACGCAGATCAAAAAGGATTTAACCGGCAAATAACGATCTTTATGAATCAGCCTGGAAAACTTGTCAAAGCTTATGATTAAGAATCAGTGTTTCGCTGCAATATTCAGTCTTGTTTTTCGTTTGTTCTCGAAAGACATGCAAAAAAAGTTGAAACTGTGATATTTATGAGTCAGACAAGGTATACATACTCAAAATCTCTTAAACAATTTAGCTGAAATATCAATCAAGAAGGGTGAGTGACAACATGAAAAAAATGCGTATTCCGAGGCGGTTGCTAGCTGCTTTTTTATCGCTGATGATTGTAGCAGCAATGATTCCTGCTCACGCCAAGGAAACTGAGAAGACCAACATTACATCATACACCGCGCCAACGGCAGTATCTGATTTTGCCGAAAGTGACACACCACAGCCGATCGTAACGGCAGGTTCGGCAAATGGCGGAACGATGTATTACCGCCTTGGACTTAACGGCGCTTGGAGTACAGAAATACCGACATCTCAGATCGCTGCAACACATACTGTATATTGGTACGTAAAGGGCGACGAAACTCACAACGATCTTGGCAGCGAAACAGCGCCCCAGGGCAGCGTTACCTTGCAGGCAGCTCATAACGACAAGGTGATGTTCAATGTCAGAACCAACGGCTATAATCTCAGACTTTTTTACGAAGGAAAGTGGATACAGACCACTTACAGTGACGAAGGATATGCTACCGTTGTCAAGGTAGGGAACAATGCGCAGAAAACACTGTCAAGCTTTCAGTATGGCAAGGTTTATACGATAGATGGCGTTGAGGTAGCAGTGTTTGCTGAAATTGTTCCGGGCAGTGAAACGGTGAGTATCAACTACGAGTTGAAAAATACCACCAATGAAGATCTTTCCGTACAGATAGCTTCCCACGCCGATACAATGGTAGGCGGCAACGACAGAGCGCGCGTATATATCGAAAACGGCGATACGATCGTAATGGAAAACCATGACTCAAGCAAAGACGCTTACGGAGCAAAATATAAGCTGACATCTGGTCTTGGGCAGTTTACAACGATGTGGTATGGTTCATACAGCAGCCGAACATCTAATCTGTTTAATAATACAACTGATACTGAACCATATACGGGTGACAGCGGAATTGCCTTCTCGTGGACTGTACCGATACCGGCAGGCGAGGACGCAAGTCTTTCCTGCGGCGGCGATATCGGCAATTTAAGATCTCAGTCGATCAAGGCCTCCGGCGTAACTGCTACTTACGGAGATACGGATAAAGCAGTAGAAGCGGAGCTTACCAAGGGCGACGGAGAGCTCAGTTATTTTGTATCCTCGGGTACAAATATTATTTCCATTGACGAAAATACAGGTGCTCTGACTATTTTAGGAGCAGGTGCGGCAACAGTTGCAATAAGGGCTTCGGCAACGGAAGACTTCGATGAAACAACAAAAATGATCCCGATCAGAATATATAAGAAGGAAATTGAGGTGGATTGGCAAACAAGGGAATTTGTTTATGACGGTCAGCCGCATTCCCCCGAGGGATCAGCCAAGGATATTATCGAAGGCGATTCATGCAGCGTCATTGTGGAAAATCCGATGACGGCGGTCGGTAATTACACTTCAAATTACTCCGATTGGTCGCTTTCAAACAGCAATTACATAATTGCACCCACGCAGAATTCCGTGGAATACAGCATTGTAAAAAGAGAGCTTATTCCCTCATGGGGCGAAACAACATTTGTTTATGATGGCAATCCCCATCTCCCGACAATGCAGGTCACAAATTTTGTCGGAGAGGATACCTGTAATTCCTCCGTCAGCGGCGAGCAGACAGACTGCGGAACATATACTGCGACCGCTTCGATCACCGATTTTGACGAAACAAAATATTCTCTTCCCGAAGACCTCACAAAAGAGTTTACAATAACTCAGGCAGACCCGAAGCTGAATGTTGCTCCCGTTTCCGGTAAAACATACGGTGATGGCAAGTTTGCTATTTCTGTTTCTCAAGTTGGCGATTCCGAGGAGTATACCTATGCAAGCAGCAACGAAAAAGTTCTCAAGGTCGACACAAATGGCAATGTTACTATCGTAGGTGCAGGCAAGGCTGCTGTGACGGTAGGAGTTAAAAGCTCTAAGAATTACCGCGCAGATCAGAAAAAAATCGAGATCACGATAGCAAAAAAAGCAGCTTCTCTTGAAGTAAGCAATGTTAAATATTCAAAAACGTATGGCGACGCTTCGTTTAAGATCGCCGATATCAAAAAGGAAGGCGAATCCGCCGTTGCGTTTAAGTCGGACAACACAAACGTTGCTGCTGTTGACGCAAGCGGAAATGTTACTGTAAAGGGCGCAGGAACAGCTAAAATCACGCTTTCTATGAACGAGAGCGCAAATTACAGGCTCGTTTCAAAAACGATAGAGATATCTGTTGCACCGAAAAATGTTGTTGTTACGGCTGACAACAAGAAAAAAAAGTACGGTACAGCAGACCCGACATTTACATCAACAGTCACAGGCCTTGTGGGCAGCGACAAGCTGACGATCTCCTATGACCGCAAAAAAGGCGAGGACGCAGGCAGCTACACCGTTACTCCATCAGTCAAGGGCAATGCTAATTACAGCGTAACAATTAAAACAGGCGTTCTTACAATAGAAAAAGCAAATCAGACGTTTACAGTTCTGAACGATAAAACTACTTACGGAAGCACAGATAAACTTCCCCTGGTTAAAACGAACAGTGGTGCGGGAATTACTTATTCTCTGAAGGACGGAACGCCCGCTGATGTCGTTTCCATTGACAAGAACGGCAATATTTCTCCGCTGAACGCAGGAACGGCAACGGTTGTTGCCTCAGCGGCAGAAACAAAGAATTATCTCCCTCTGACAAAAGAGATCACCGTAACTACAACACCAAAGCAGATCAAAGTCAACTGGGGCAGCTGTGAGTTTACATATGACGGAAAGCTTCATGTTCCGCAGGCAGCTGCATCTGGTCTTGTCGGCAATGACGAATGCACGGTAACAGTTACAGGCGCTCAGACCGACGCAGGCTCTTATACAGCGTCTGCCGTATCTCTGAGCAATGCAAATTATATTCTTCCTAAGAATATTACTCAGAAATTTACAATAGCAAAGGCTGACCCTACACTTGCCGCGGACGATATCAGTAAGACATACGGCGAGGCTGTATTTGATATCGGCATAAATAAGAATACCGACGGCGCAGTTGTATTCTCCGGCGGAGATGAAAAAATTGCGGCAGCCGATAAGGACGGACATATAAATATCCTCGGCGCAGGTAAAACCAAAATTACGGCAGCTGTTGCCGAAACGAAGAATTATAAGGCAGGTACGATTTCTGTAAATATTACAATTGCACCGAAGCCCGTAACTCTTGAGTGGAGTAATACTGAGTTTGTTTACGATGGCAAGGCGCATTGCCCGACTGTTACCGTAAAGGGTCTTGTCGGAAGTGACGAATGCAGCGCAGTCGTTACAGGCGCACAGACAGACGCAGGTGATTACACTGCCGAAGCGGCTTCTCTTTCAAATGAGAATTATTCACTGCCCAAGGCGAATAAGACAGGCTTTAAGATAACCCGTGCAAAATCCAGGCTTCGTCTCAGAAGCGAGGTCAAGACATACGGCGACGAGCCATTTGTTCTTAATGTCGTTAAAGAAAGCGACGACGTTCCTGCATATAAGGTAAGTGACGAAAAGGTCATCACTGTTGACGAGAACGGCGTTGTAACAATTGTCGGCGCAGGTAAAGCAACTGTTACTGCCGAGGTAGAAGCTTCGAAGAACTATGAGGCAGGCAGTGCGGAAGCGGAAATAACAGTAGAGAAACGATCAGGCACACTGAATGTTGAAGCTGAGATCAATGCAGTATACGGCGACGAGCCTTTCTCTGCAATTAAGGCTGAAACAGGAAGCAAAGAAGAATTTGGGTTTAAGTCTGATAACGAAGATGTCGCTTTTGTTGACGACTCAGGTGTCGTGACGATCAAGGGCGCAGGAAAAGCTCAGATCACCGTAATCAGGAAGGAAACAGCTAACTCCGTAGCCGCAGAAGCTAAGATCGTTATCAATGTAAAACCGAAGGAAATAACCGTTACAGCAGATAACCTGACGAAGAAATACTCAGAAAATGATCCCAAGCTGACATACACAGTTGACGGTCTTGTCGAAGGCGATACATTGAATGTTACGCTCGACCGCGAAAAGGGCGAAAATGTCGGCGAATACGTCATTACCCCGAAGGCTGAGGAGAACAAGAATTATTCTGTAAAGACCGCAGATGGCAAGCTTACTGTTATAAAAACAGAGCAGACGATCACCGCAGAGGATATTACGGCAGATATAGCCGATAAAACAGCGAAAATAAATGCGCAGACAAGCGGTGACGGAAAGCTTACATATACGTTAAAATCGGGCGAAGCAGTTTCTGTAGATGAAAACGGAACGCTTACTCTTTTGAGTGAGGGCAGCGCAGTTATCACCGTAACAGCAGAGGAAACAGATAACTACAGCGCAGCTTCCGCAGAAATCAACGTGACCGTTACGGATTCCGGTCCTCATTTTATAGTTAAATTCGATAAAAACGGTCACGGCGCTTCAGTTAGCGATCAGTCGGTAGCAGAGGGCAGATCAGCCGAAGAACCGGAAGTAAAAATACCGAACGGCTGGACATTTGAAGGCTGGTATACAGATCCTGAATGCACACAGCCTTACGATTTCTCCGATAAAGTTACTTCCGATATTACGCTGTATGCTAAGTGGGATACTATCGCTCCCGATGATAAGCCGTCGTCGCTTATTCTGGGCGACCTTGACCGCGACGGTCAGATAATGTCGGCAGACGCGCTTGCAGCCCTTAGATTTAGTGTCGGTATCGGCGAGGTAAGCGCTGATGATCTCAAAATTTCCGACATCGACGACGATAAATCTGTAACCTCAGCAGACGCACTGGAAATTCTCAGATTCAGCGTAGGCTCTTCTAATAACGAAAGAATCGGGAAGCCGATATGATATGAATAATATCTTGTACTGTGCGAAAATATTAATCCGGCAATTTAATATCCCGATTTAACATTATCGTAAAACGTTACGCGAAGCAACGTCGGGGCGCAGCGCTCCGCATCCAAAGCTCCCTTCCCATCGGTGGGAAGGAAGGGGGATATATTGGATTGCAAAAGTGAGGATTTGTTTATTTCGATTATTATCAGCTGATACAGTAATAAATATTGGCTTATGATCCGGAAAAACTAAAGCATATTTTCTCCCGACATTTTTTGTCGGGGGATTTGCTTCGTGCAGTAAAAGAACTGAAAAAACACATAAATGAAAGGAAAAACAGTATGAAAAAAAGGATAATATCGCTCTCTTTGACACTGGCGCTGCTAATGAGCATGCTGTTTGTTGCGGGGACCTCGGAGATATCCGCTTCGGCAGATGATATAGTCGTGTTCTCTCAGAGAGATCCGCGCTGGACAGACCATGAGTATGGATATTACAACGCTGCTCGTACACAAAAGGCAACGATCGGAACGAGCGGCTGCGGAATAATGGCGTATGTCAACGCTGTTTATTATCTCACCGGTCGTTTTATCCAGCCCGAAATGCTTGCAGATTTTTCTGTCGCTAACGGCCACAGAGTTAACGGCTCAGGTACAGCCTTTACGCTTTACGGCGGATTTGCTGCAAGCCACGGCGCGGAGTACGGCTTTAAGTATGTAGGTATGACGTACTCGTACGATACTCTCAGAGATCATCTTCTCAGCGGCGGTACGGCAGTGGGCAGCGCTCCCGGTCACTTAATGGCAGTTGCAGATTATGATCCTTCCAACCGTAAATTCCTGATCCTCGATTCGGCAAGCTCTGATCAGCGCCATACAGCGGATACAGGCTATACATGGCAGGATACGAACGGGATAGCAAATACTCCGAAGCTTGGTTTTTCTGCATTTATGCTGCTTTCTCCGACTGACGATATTCAATCTCATGACGAATGCTCATGCACCGACGAGCGCGCAGGCGACTATGAGGTTACGTCAACAAGGGGAGCAATGTCCGTTAAGAGCGGTCACGGTAAAGGTTATTCCGAAATAATGACGATACCCAACGGCGAGATAATTCAGATAAATAAGACGAACGGTTCCTGGGCGCATGTTTCTTATAACGGCACGGAGGGCTTCTGTTCATTGCTTGATGTTACGCTTGTAAGAGCTTACATTCCCCCCGAAGCAGTCAGGGCAGCCGCAGAAATCGGCAACCGCTATACGCCTACAAAGATCAGTTGGATTACTCCGGAATTTGCGGACAGCTGTAATGTCAGGATCTGGAAGGCGGGCGAAAGCTCCTCAAAGCTTTGTGCAAAAGCAGACGGCGTTAAGGGCAGCGAATACAGCTTTGCCCTTCCGGCAGGCGCTTATGCGGCGGCTGTTGATTCTGTCAACGAATTTGGTAAAACAGAGGGTTATCCTGTTGAATTCACCGTCAGCGAGGGTACGCCCGAAAAGCTTGAAGATGGATTCTTCGCTTATATCGCTGACGAAAAAACAGGGGGGCTTCTGCTAAACAATAAAAACAGCGGCGCATATTTTGCAAACGGAGATAACGCTGACGAAACAAGCAAGCTGTGGCGCTTTACGCTTGCAGATAACGGCAGCTATATCGTAACGTCGCTTTACGACGAAAAGGCTCTCGATATTTCCGGTGGGGCATCGGAAAATGGAACTCCTGTTGCGCTTTGGTGGGCGCACGGAAACGAGAATCAGCAGTGGAATATCATCGGCAGCAGTTCACCGTATTATTTGCAGTCTTTACAGAACGGCTTGGTCATTGAAAACAATGGCGCTGCGTCCTCGGAAGATACCGGGATCCGGATATGGAATAAAGACGGAAAGCGTTCTCAGAAGATAGATATTATCAGAGTAAATGAACCTGATATCACAGCATATAACCTTAAAGCTGTCGGCAGTGGAAAAGATACCAATATCACCGTAAGCTGGACGGCTGAAAATGCTGACCGAACTGATCTTGTTATCTATGATGAAACAGGCGAAAATGTACTCCATACGTATACAGATGTGAAGGGCAGCTCTCACTCTGTAAATCTTCCAGAAGGCAGCTACTGCGCGCAGGTAACAACGTATAACAACACGTTTCGTACAACTGCTGTCAGCAGCAAGCTCATGTTCCGTCATACATTCAGAAGCGCATTCTTCGTTTCATACGATCTCACAGGCGGTACAGGCGCAGTCGGCAGACAGACTAAATCCTCCGGCAGGGAGCTGACACTTTCCGATGTAGTTCCGCAAAGACAGGGATTTGAATTCGTTGGCTACACAGACCGCATGGGTTCGCCGAATGTGAAATACCAGCCGGGCGATACATATAAAGATGACGCGGATATCACGCTTTACGCCGTTTGGCAGATCAGTGAGAAATCAACATCGGATACACCCGATACACCTGATACGCCCGACGAGCCTGATCATAAAGGTAATGAAAACGGCAATAAAAAGTTACTCATGGGCGACGTGAACGGCGACGAAATTATCAACACGAATGACGCAATCATGATCCTTCGCGCAGGAACGGGTCTGACCGTGCTTGACGAAAACGCAGCAGCATGCGCTGATGTTAACAGCGACGGTTCTGTTGACAGCAGCGACGCACTCGACGTTCTTTGGTACAGTATCGGTCTTCTTATCGGCGGCAGCGTCGGAATAATCGTGTAAATAATCAGCAGGGGTATAGCAATGGAGAAAAGTATATTAAAGAAAACTGCATCGGCTGCTATGGCAGCGCTTGTATTGTGCGCAGGAGTATTATCTCCGCAGCAGGCAGCCGCGCAGGAAGATAAAGACGAAAACGGCTGGTCGGGTCATTACGGCGGCAGCAGTACGATTTGTTCCGAGCTTGATATCAGCAGCTACGAATACTACAAGTGGCTTGTAAACCATGACGGAACGCTGGATAACGATATCGACAATTCTGAGGATAATCGCGATTATTATATCGGAACGCCTTATGTGGGCTACGATCACAGAAATCCTAAGGGCGACTGCGAGGGCGCTTACGGCGTTCGCGATGAACCGGGAGTCGCGGCGATGAACTGCACGGGCTTCGTGTGGCATGTGCTTATGAACGCAGCGCTCAACAGCGGAAAAACGCTGGACTGGGCGCAGGAAAATATCCCCACAATGGGTGATTATTACAACGGAAAATTTACAAATCGTTTCCAGTGGGTCAGCGGCTTTGTCACAAGATATCCCGAGACGGAGTATTATTACTACGGTCCGAATAAGTATAAATCTGTAGTGGAAGCGGCAGACGCAGCAGTTGCAGACGGCGTTTTAGAGTATGGCGACGTGATATTTCTTGCAACGACATTTGATGCTCACGTCGGTATTTACTGCGGCGATGGCACTACTAATCAGTGGTGGGATTCTTCAAGCGATAATCTGGGCTGCAACGAATGGGGCGATAAGATCGATCTGCGCTATGGTTTGTTTAAATATCTCTACATTATCAAAGCAGGCGCTTCTGATTCTTTGACTCTGAATGTCAGTCTTTCTTCTGCTGCCGATTATGCGGTGAATATGCCTGAGCTTAATTAT
>CACYDO010000116.1 GCA_902773165.1 uncultured Ruminococcus sp.
CATACGCCGAATGTGCAGATATCTATTCGTGTAGATAAGCAGCTGTACAGCGGCAAGAGCGAATTTCAGAGGATAGATGTTTTCGATTCCCCCGAATTCGGAAGATTTTTAACGCTTGACGGGTATATGATGCTCACCGAAAAGGACGAGTTCATATATCACGAAATGATAACGCACGTGCCGATGGCGGTTCACCCGAATGTGAAGAACGTTCTCGTTATCGGCGCAGGCGACGGCGGTGTTGTGCGCGAGCTTGTGCAGTACCCCGAAATTGAGCATATCGACATGGTGGAGATAGACCCCCTTGTTGTTGAGGTTTGTAAGCAGTATCTGCCTAAAACAGCCTGTCGTTTTGACGATCCGCGCCTTGATATTCATTACGAGGACGGTCTGCGATTTGTGCGGTTCAAGGAGAATGAGTACGATCTGATCATCGTCGATTCGACTGACCCGTTCGGCCCCGGCGAGGGTCTTTTTACAAGGGAGTTTTACGGCAACTGCTGCAATGCGCTCAAGGAGGACGGAATACTCGTCAATCAGCACGAAAGTCCGTTTTACCCCGAGGACGCCGCCGCATGCAGACGCGCGCACAGGAATATTGTCGGAACGTTCCCGATAGCTAAGGTCTATCAGGCGCATATCCCGACATACCCGTCGGGGCATTGGCTTTTCGGCTTTGCGTCTAAAAAATATCACCCCCTGCGCGATCTTGACGAAACACGCTGGAATATGCGTTCTATTGATACGAAGTATTACACGACTATGCTTCACAAGGGCGCGTTTTACATTCCTGCATATGTAGAGGAGCTGCTTAAAAGTGTTGAATAAAAATGTAGAAACGTTTCTTGCCTGTGACAAGAGCTATAATGACGCGGATATCGTTCTTTTCGGCGCACCGTTTGATTCGACAACATCATTCCGACCCGGAACGCGCTTCGGACCGAACGCCGTAAGAAGCGAGTCGTTCGGTATAGAAACATACAGCCCATATCAGAACAGAGATCTTGAAGATATCAAGGTCATGGACAGCGGCGATATTGAGCTTAGTATCGGAGATACGGAAGCGGTGCTCGATCAGATCACGGAAAGAGCGCAGGGAATATTGAACGACAATAAGATCCCGTTCATGATCGGCGGCGAACATCTTGTGACGCTCGGCGCGTTCAGGGCAGCGGCGGAGAAATACCCCGATATTCATATCGTGCATTTTGACGCGCACGCCGATCTTAGAGAGGATTATCTCGGAGTAAAGAATTCCCATGCCTGCGTTTTGCGCCGCTGCTGGGATATTATCGGCGACGACCGCATACATCAGTATGGTATACGTTCGGGCGAAAAATCGGAGTTTATGTTTGCAAAGCAGCACACCGATATGCACCCGTTCAGCCTTGACGATGTGCCGCAGATAGTCAGGGAGCTTGGAAAGAAGCCTGTGTATTTTACGCTTGACCTTGATGTTTTAGACCCGTCCGTTTTCCCGGGAACGGGAACGCCCGAGCCGGGGGGAGTGAGCTTTGAGGAGCTGAGAAGAGCGGCAACTGCCGTTTGTTCGGGGCTGAATATTGTGGCGTGTGATGTGAATGAATTAAGTCCTCATTATGATGCAAGCGGAATTTCAACGGCGGCGGCTTGCAAGATTATCAGAGAGATACTTCTTGCGATATGAGCCGGGTATGCACCCGGTGGCAGTTCCGATTTTACTTTATTGTGACGGGAATTTGGTTTCCGCGCCGCAGCACATAATAAATAGAGAGTCTATTTTCGCAAAATTTTCCTACAGACAACGAACTACAGTCACACTATATATGGTGTATGCTATGGTTTTTGCTTGTCGGATAGGTGAAGATAAACAGGAGCATTATTATGGAAAAGAAAAAAAGCCGCGTGCTGCCGACTATGGCGGTGATCTCACTGATAATCATTATTTTCGGGATATTAGGCGCAGCGGCGCTTTATTCCGGGATTTCAAATGAAATAGCCCAAGGCTCGAATGAAGCCCTTGTCATAGAGGGCAAAAATATTGCGCCGTTTGTAGGCGGCGCAGGTAAGGCGGGCGCAGCGGTGCTGTCTGCTGCCGTTGTTATCGGTTCGTTTCTTGTCGTTATCGCGCAGTGGGTCATCTACGGCGTGATACGGCTGATATGCGGGGCTGTTAGTAATAGGGCAAAATAATCAAATTTAAGGGTTATCGTAAAACCTTATGAAAAGCTTTGCCGGGGTGCAGGGGCGCGCAGCGCCCCGCACCAAAAGCCCCCTTCCTTCCCTGACGGAGGGAAGGAAGGGGGTTGGGGGTAGGTTGGGTGGCGAAAGTGAGGAGTATTTTTTTACGATTATTTAGCTGCCTGAGTAATAATAATAAAGGTGAGAGCAATGTTTGATAATGAGAGAATCCGTGTAACGAAAAACAGAGCAAGAATGTATCTGCTGATGATATTTACCGTTATTGTCGGCGGTATATGCGCGTTCTGTGTGTTTACAGGGAAAATACCTCCGCAGGATATTGTAGAATCTCCCGAGGAGCTCCGGCAGCTTCGCGAAATAATGCCCGGTTCGGGAATATCCGATGAGGCTTTTCTCGGATTTGTAATGATCATAGGAACGGCTGCAACGGTTATTTTCGAGTGGGTAGGATACGTTACAATTAATATTATACGTGCGTGTATATTAAAAACTGAAATACGTGCATAATAAATATAACTTTATAGCTGAACTTTTTATGTCGCCTTGGAGCGGCGAGGAGGAGCTTGTCATATGCCGAACAGAGGGGCATTTTCTGCCAAAATGCCCCTCTTCCCAAAACAGTCCACAGGACTATTTTGGGAATTCACCCCTAAAAGGGCATGGGCTTGCCTCCGGCGGCAAGGGGCGCTGCCCCTTTGAACCCCGCCACTTTTTGGAAAAAGTGGACAAAAACTTTTGGCTGTGTTAAACTGAGCATAAAAAATTGGAGGAATTAAAAATGAGTAAGGTTTTGGTAATCGGCTGCGGAGGAGTTGCTTCCGTTGCTATTCAGAAATGCTGTCAGCACAGCGACGTATTTGAGGAGATCTGTATCGCAAGCAGAACAAAGTCTAAGTGCGACGCTCTTAAAGAGAAGCTTGAGGGCAAAACAAGTACGAAGATCACCACGGAACAGGTAGACGCAGACAGCGTTCCACAGCTCGTAGAGCTTATCAATAAGGTCAAGCCCGATCTCGTTATGAATATCGCGCTGCCCTATCAGGATCTTACGATCATGGACGCCTGCCTTGAATGCGGCGTTAATTATATGGATACCGCTAACTATGAGCCGGAGGATATCACCGAGCCGAAGTGGAAAGCGGCTTACGAAAAGCGCTGCAAGGAGAAAGGCTTTTCCGCTTATTTCGATTATTCTTATCAGATGGAGTACAAGGAAAAATTCGAAAAAGCCGGTCTTACTGCGCTGCTCGGTTCCGGCTTTGACCCCGGCGTAACGCAGGCGTATTGCGCATATGCTCAGAAGCACCTTTTTGACCGTATCGACACAATAGATATCCTCGACTGCAACGGCGGCGACCACGGATATCCGTTTGCAACGAATTTTAATCCCGAGATCAATCTTCGCGAGGTATCCGCGCCCGGCTCATACTGGGAAAACGGCAAATGGGTGGAAATTCCTGCAATGAGTATCAAGCGCGAGTACGATTTTGACGGCGTTGGCATGAAGGATATGTATCTGCTTCATCACGAGGAGATCGAATCGCTTGCAGAAAATATTCCCGATGTTAAGAGAATACGCTTCTTTATGACCTTCGGTCAGAGCTACCTCACGCATATGAACTGCCTTGAAAACGTAGGAATGCTTTCAACAGAGCCGATCGAGTTCGAGGGTCATCAGATCGTGCCTATCCAGTTCCTGAAGGCTCTTCTGCCCGACCCGGCAACGCTCGGTCCGCGCACAGTCGGCAAAACGAATATCGGCTGTATCTTCACTGGCGTTAAAGACGGCAAGGAGAAAAAAGCGTATATCTACAATATCTGCGATCATCAGGAATGCTACCGCGAGGTAGGTTCACAGGCGATCTCCTACACAACAGGTGTTCCTGCTATGATAGGCGCGATGATGCTGCTGACGGGAAAATGGAATTTCCCCGGCGTTCATACAGTCGAGGAGTTTGACCCCGACCCGTACATGGACGAGCTGAATAAGTGCGGTCTTCCGTGGCAGATAAACGATAACCCCGTGACGGTGGATTGATATGAGCGAGCTGAGAACGCCTTATTTTCTTGTTGACGAAAATAAGCTTGTTGAAAATCTGAGAATACTCCGCTCAGTTATGGACGATACGGGCTGCAAAATACTGCTTGCTCAGAAGGCTTTTTCGATGTATTACGCGTATCCGCTGATATCGTCGTATCTTTGCGGCAGCACCGCAAGCGGTCTTTACGAAGCACGTCTGGGGAATGAGAAATTTGGCGGCGAAACACACGTTTTTTCTCCTGCGTACCGCGAAGATGAATTTGACGAGATATTGAAATATGCCGATCATATCGTCTTTAATTCCGTAAATCAGGTAAATAAATTTGCAAATGCTGCAAGGTCTGCCGGGAAATCGGTGGGTCTGCGCGTGAATCCCGAATGCTCAACGCAGGAGGGTCACGCGATATACGACCCATGCGCGCCCGGTTCAAGACTGGGTTGCACGCTTGATAATTTTAACGAGGATATTCTGCCGCAGCTTGATGGTCTGCATTTCCATACGCTCTGCGAGCAGAATTCAGATGATCTCGAAGCGACGGCAGCCGTATTTGAGCAGAAATTCGGCAAATATCTTTATGATATGAAATGGGTGAATTTCGGCGGCGGTCATCATATCACGCGCAAGGATTACGATATTGACCGTCTGAAAAAGGTCATTGTGCATTTTAAAGAAAAATATGGCGTCGAGGTCTATCTTGAGCCTGGCGAAGCCGTTGTGCTGAATGCCGGTTATTTGTACACGCGCGTGCTGGAGATCGTTCACAACGGCATGGATATTGCTGTGCTTGATTCGTCCGCCGCGTGTCATATGCCCGATGTGATAGAAATGCCCTATACGCCGCCGCTGACAGGCGCAGGCAAGCCCGGAGAGAAAAAATACGACTATCGTTTAGGCGGCCCTACGTGTCTTGCAGGTGACGTTATAGGAGATTATTCATTTGACGGCGAGCTGCACGAGGGGGATACTCTCGTTTTTGAGGACATGGCGCTTTATACTATGGTCAAGACGAATACGTTCAACGGCATGGCGCTGCCTGCGATAGCATACAGGAAAGCAGACGGCGAAGTGGCAGTTGTGAAAGAGTTCGGTTATGAAGAATTTTTCCGAAGATTATCATAAGTAATAATAGCTGCAAGTCGGAATAAAGGGGATTTTTCCATATTCCGACTTTATTTTTTTGGAATAAAATCAATTATATTTATTGTAAATAGTGAAATTGATTTATTCAATTTGCTACTTTTAAAAAAATCGGAAAATTCTTGTTGACACCACGAGGAAATTGTGATAATATAAATAAGCACTCTTCGGGAGCGACTGACAGAAACAACTGAAATTCTTAGAATTCAAGCCTTTTTTCAGCGCTTTTGCATGAGAGAATATCAAGTCGGATTTAAAGTTAAGAAAAAGAAATTTTAAAAAAAATCAAAAATCTCTTGACAAAACGAAAACGACATGATATAATAAATAAGTCGCTTGACGAAAGAAAAGCGGCGCCAAGGACTTTGAAAA
>CACYDO010000117.1 GCA_902773165.1 uncultured Ruminococcus sp.
CTTTCAGAAGGCAGAGAAAAAGGCATTCTCGAAACAATTATCGCTCTCGTGAAGGACGGTTTAATCAGCGTTACAGAAGGGGCTAAACGTGCCAATATGACTGTTACGGAGTTTGAAGCAAAGCTGGCATAAGCAAAAAATTGACCGCCGTGAAATATTCCACGGCGGTTTAGCTTTACCGGGTAAGCAACCGGGTCGTTCCGCTATATTTGTTTTGCGCTGAATTTGATTTTTTGCATAATATTGCTTTGAAAGCTTAATAATCGTAGATCAACAACTCATCGCTGAGCGCCCCTGCACACCGGCGCAGCTTAACGTAATATCTTTAAGATAATCGTTAAATTGGATCATTCAATTGTCTCATTAATAATATAAACATAAATTCTAAAGCGCGGGGAGAAGCTTGCCGCCGCGATAAAGTTAAATCGGAACTGTCAGTGGCGACACGCCTCTGAAGGATTAGAAAAATAAAATTGCAAAAATTGATGGGTTTTCTTGACATTTACGAACAATAGTTATATAATCGTAGGTATGAAGGCATTGCGCCTGTTAATATTTTTAAAACCTTTTTAAGGAGATGCATTTTTGTGTTAGATATCAAGATCACAAAGACAACTACACCGAAGCAAAAGCCCGAGCCGGGTAAACCGCTTGGTTTTGGCAAGATCTTCACAGATCATATGTTCATTATGGACTACACAGAGGGCAAGGGCTGGCATGATCCGAGAATCGTTCCCTTTCAGAATATCAGCCTTTCTCCTGCCGCTATGGTTTATCACTACGGTCAGGAAATGTTCGAGGGCTTGAAGGCTTATAAGGGTGATAACGGCGAGGTTTATCTTTTCAGACCCGAAAAGAACGCTGAAAGAGCGCAGAAGACAAACGAGCGTCTTTGCATACCTCAGATCCCCGTTGAAGATTTCGTTCAGGCATGCAAGGCTGTTGTAGAGGTAGATAAGGATTGGATCCCTACTGATCCCGGTACGTCGCTGTATATCCGTCCGTTCATCATCGCTACAGATGAGTTCCTCGGAGTTGCACCTTCGAAGAAGTACCTGTTTATGGTTATCCTTGCTCCGAGCGGCGCTTATTATGAGAGTGGTCTTGACCCCGTAGGTATCTGGATTGAGGACGAGTATGTTCGTGCAGTAAGAGGCGGTATGGGCTTTGCAAAGACAGGCGGCAACTACGCGGCAAGTCTTATCGGACAGGTTAAGGCTCATAACGATAATTATTCTCAGGTTCTTTGGCTCGATGGTGTTGAGCGCAAGTACATTGAAGAGGTTGGCTCAATGAACATCTTCTTCAAGATTGACGGCAAGGTCGTTACACCGATGCTCAATGGCAGCATTCTCCCCGGCGTTACAAGAAATTCTACAATTGAGCTTTGCAAGAGCTGGGGCTACGAGGTAGAGGAAAGAAAGATCTCCGTTGAGGAGCTTCTTGAAGCTCAGCATTCCGGCAAGCTCGAAGAGGTATTCGGTACAGGTACGGCTGCTGTTATCTCTCCTGTTGGCAAGCTAAGATACGTTGATGACGTTATGGTTATCAATAACGGTGAGATCGGTGAGCTTAGTCAGAAGCTCTACGACACAATGACCGGAATTCAGTACGGTAAGCTTGACGATCCGTTTGGCTGGAGAGTTAAGGTTTGCTGATAAACTGTTCATGGCATAGCTTGCCTTGATATTGTATACATAAGATTTTGGATCTAAATAAAAAAACGATACCCCGGGTCAGTTCAGCCTGAGGTATCGTTCTTTTTTTATATTCTATTTTTCTATTTCCTGCGGGACGGCTTTTTCTTATCGAAAGAAGGGTTGAATGCGTAGAAATTCTTATTGTCAAGATTATCGGTCGCTATGCGAAGTCCTTCGCCGAAGCGCTGATAATGCACGATCTCGCGCTCACGCAGGAATCTTATCGGATCGATAACGTCCGGGTCATCGCAGAAACGCAGAATATTGTCATATGTCGTGCGCGCTTTCTGCTCTGCTGCCAGATTCTCATGCAGATCGGTAAGCACGTCGCCTTTAGACTGAATATATGCCGCCGTGAACGGGACTCCGGAAGCGGAGGACGGGTAAATACCGGTTGTATGGTCGACAAAGTACGCATCCATTCCGGCTTCCTTTATCTGTTCGGGAGTGAGGTTCCTTGTAAGCTGATAAACGATCGCACCGATCATTTCCAGGTGAGCAAGCTCCTCTGTGCCTATATCGGTCAGAATCGCTTTAAGCTCGGGATAAGGCATGGAATAGCGTTGGCTGAGGTAGCGCAGAGATGCGCCAAGCTCGCCGTCCGGACCGCCATACTGACTAATAATTATCTTAGCCAGCGCCGGATTAGGATTTTTTATCTTGACCGGATATTGCAGCTTTTTTTCATAGACCCACATTTAATCTCCCTCCTCTTCACAAAGATCCCACGGCCAAGGATTCTTTATCCACTTCATTCTGTTGTCGGGTGAATCGCGGAATATGATAGGACCGTATTTCGACTCGTATTCCGCGCGAAGCTCACGGCTTTTGTGTTCGCTGTCACTCAGACGGCGTTTCGCCTGAGCGTCGTTCGGGTGGGTATCGAGATAAAGGTTAAGCTCTACGATCACAAAATCGTATGAGGCTATGCTCTGCATGAGCTTTTGTCTTTCTGTCATTTTTTTGCCTCCTTGCCGCAGAGAAACGGCTTATCAAGTATCGGGAAAAGCGTTCCCTTTTCTATTGCACAATCGGTGCTGTACTGTTTGCCGGGCTGCTGATACGGAACGTATGCCATCGCAGGTACAACCTCCTCCGGCAGCGGCGTTCTTGTTTCTCCGCTAAGCCCTGCCAGCTCCATCAGATTATCTAAAGTTTCCAAAATGATCTCTCCTTGCGCGGCTTGTGCCGCGTTTTTTTTGTTTTTATTTCCTTTGTACCATATTATGAAATTAGAAAATAAATGTTCATTATGCCCGATCTGACAAGAATATTAAGGCACTCCACATTTTTGGGTGGGTCTACACGAAAGAAATAATGAATTCTTTTCCTTCTTTGGCAGTGAATGTCAATTGCTCATACATTATGATAACAATTACAGGGTACTTACCGCGAAGCCCGGTGCAGAGGTCGGATTTCCGATCTCGGGCGAATGCATTCCGGCTTTGGAAACGGGATATTGATGATATTAGTATTCGTACCCTGATAATACTAAATTTCAATAAAACACTTTAAAACTTTTCAATCTGATTTCGGCAATACTGCGTCATAACCCTTGACATGCGCCGAAGAAAGTGCCCTTAGAGTACGGCAGTATGGGTCTCGCATGCCTGCTTTGTCGGTGCTTCTGCTTCGAAGAGGTCTCTACTGGAGACTCGCGCCCTGCGGGCTCTTTTTTGTCTTGCAAAAATCATCCTTGAAAATTTGTTAAAGGTTTCAATTGAAAATTAGTATGATAGACGGGAATTGCTCCGTTGAAAAAGTCCTTTCATAACGAAAAGATGCTTGTGGGAGATATAAACAGGCTCTTGGAAAAACTTCATTTATGGGAGTGAGCAAATGAAAACAGTACAGAAATTTCTGACAAACAATCCATGCTTCTACGGTGACGGCTACATCGTACCGAAGGGCTTAATGCTGCATTCCGTTGGCTGTCCGCAGCCTGACGGCGAGGTCTGGTGCAGAGTTTACAACGGCAATGTCGGCGCGTGCGTTCACGCTTTTATCGACGCTAACAACGGCACTATCTATCAGACGCTGCCTTGGAATCA
>CACYDO010000118.1 GCA_902773165.1 uncultured Ruminococcus sp.
TATCTATCTATGAGAAAATGAAATTTGAAGTAACGGGGAATTGGGTGATCGGGCGCGCGTTTGATGGCGATCAGATCTATGCGTTTCAGTAAATGGCTAGTTTATCTCAGCAATTGATAATATAGCGCACAGCTCATAAAAACAATGAAATTACCGAAAGAACAATCTCCCCCTACGATAGGAGCGATAAAATGCTTTACGATTTTCTGAGCGTAGACAAAACGTCGGATACTCTGCTTTACGAGCAGCTTTACGATAATATCAAAACGGCTATAGGCAGCGGCTTTTTGAAAAAAGGAGATAAGCTGCCCTCAATACGCGGTTTGTCCGAGGATATGGCGGTAAGCAGAACTACCGTGGAAACTGCCTACGAGCAGCTTCTCGCCGAGGGATATATCGTGAATCAGCCGAGGAGCGGATATTACGTTGAAGCTGAACAGACCGAGTTTATGAGCTTAGAAAAAAATTACGATGGAGCTGCTAAAGCAAAATTACCGGAGACAGAAAGAAAGACATCTCCCGACAGCGATCTTCCGCCTGTAAAATACGATTTTTCGAGCAGCAGCGTTGACCCTGCCTGCACCGATATAAAATTCTGGCAGCGCTGTATTAAAGATGTCCTTGAAAAACCATATGTGATCTCTTCCTACGGTGTTCCGCGCGGTGAACCCGATCTTTGCAGCGCTTTGTGCGAATATTCGCGCCGTGTGCGCGGCGTAAAAGCTGAACCGGACAGAATTGTAGTCGGCGCAGGAACGCAGACGCTGCTTTCAGTTCTTCTTCCGCTGTTAGACGATTACGGATCTGAAGCCGCTATGGAAAAGGGCTTTTTTCCGCAGGGCGAGCAGATCTTTTCCGATTTTCGCTACGATATAACACCGCTTACCGCTGATAAAAGCGGAATTATCCTCGGAGATGACTTGAAAAGCAGAGTAGTATTTGTAAACTCCTCGGGGAGTATCCGCGGTTCCGCGCCTATCCCGATCAATAAGCGCGCAGCATTGATCCGCTGGGCTGAAAAACACGACGCTGTAATTATCGAAGACGATTTTAACGGTGAGCTTCGCTGTATGTCAAAGCCTGTTCCGGCATTGCAGGGCATGTGCAGCGACCGCGTTGTGTATATTGGCAGCTTCTCAAAGCTGCTTCTTCCGAGTGTGAGAATAAGCTATATGGTGCTGCCGCCTGCGCTTGCGCAAATGTACAGTGAGCGCATGGAGCATTATAATCAGACTTCTTCCAAAGCAGAACAGCTTGCTCTTGCACATTATATCTTCTGCGGCAGACTTGACCGCCAGCTTCGCCGACTGCGCAAGCTCTACGCCGAAAAAGCAATGCTGATGTATAATGCCGTAAAAAAAGAGTTCCCACCAGATACCGTTGCCGAAATAATTGAAACGGCGCTCAGCGTGAGAATAAAACTGCGTGTTGACGGTGAACTGAGCGAGATAAAAGCACAAATGGCAGAAAATGGCATTCGTCCGGGTAAATGCAGAGAGAAAAACGGGTTAAAATATTTTTATCTGAGCTTTGCCGGAATCCCAAAAGAAAAAATAGGCGAGGCGATACGGGCGCTTGCCCAGATGATCTCCGCAAATTATTACTCCGACATCTAAATAAACGTAAATAAACAACTTCTCGCTTTCGCCACCTGATCTACTTCCCGGCAAAGCTTCTTATAACGTTCTGCAATAATCATGTAATTATTTTTAATTGCAGCATTAATAAATATTCAAAAACTAAAAAACGCGGAGACCGATTTCCCTATACGATTAATTATTACCGGAACTGTCAGCGGCGACACGCCGCCGGAAATGTCAGCGGCGACACGCCGCCGGAAATGTCAGCGGCGATACGCCGCCGGAAATGTCAACGGCGACACGCCGCCGCAATTTGTCATAAAAATTTTGTAATTTCTCTTGACTTATCAGGTAAAAACAGTTAAAATATAGTTAAGCTAAACGCAGATATATGTGTTCGGCGGTATGCTTGGAGGTGTGTTGAAATGAACGAAGAATATGAGGCAGATTTGATCGTGCTGCTTGATGATGACGGCGAAGAGCACTCTTTTGAGATCCTTGATACTATAGAGCACGAGGATAAGACTTACTATGCCCTGCTTCCGCTTTTTGACGACCCCGAAGATCAGGTTGAAAGCGATGGTCAGTATTACATCTTTGAGGTAGTCGATGAAGACGGCGAGGAACAGCTTGCCGAGGTTGAAGACGATGATCTTCGCGACGAGCTTGACGAGATATTTACAGAGCGTTTTGAAAGTCTTTACGACGGCGATGATGACGAAGAGTGATCTTAATCGTTTTTTCTTATAAAAACCGGTTTATCCGGAAATAATAATACTAAAAATCCTGCGTAATGCGTGAATGTGTTCTTTATAACCCTACAATTTTTAATCGGGAACCGGACTCTTGCAGCGGATTGCAGACCTCCCGTCATTTCATTTGACGGACGAAGGGAGCGTGAAACTGCGAGGAGGTGCCCACCTGTCGCTAAGTAGGCAGGTTATTTGCGAGCACTTACGGTTATGCGGGTCTTTTTTTGCCTTTTTATCGTATTTAATCATATATTATTAAACAGGAAGTATTTGGAATGATATATACAGACCTTACTAAAAAAGCGCTTTGCATTTCCTTCGAAGCACATAAGCGGCAGATAGATAAGGGAGGTATGCCGTATGTTTATCATCCCTATCATCTTGCAGAACAGATGGACGATGAATACTCTGTATGCGTAGCTCTGCTTCATGATGTCGTGGAAGATACGAGTATTAAATTAAGTGATCTCAGGAAATACGGCTTTCCCGATGCTGTCATTGAAGCAGTGGGAGCAATGACTCACGCAGACGGTGTTCCGTATATGGAATATGTTGCCGGGATTAAAAAGAATCCCATCGCAAGAAAAGTAAAGCTTGCCGATCTCAGGCACAACAGCGACCTCTCACGGCTTTCTGCCATAGATGAAAAAACAGCCGCAAGGATCGAAAAATACAGAAAAGCAATTGATTTTTTGTCGGAAGATTGAGAAATTCAAAAAAAAATCCCCCCGAATGCAGTATTACACATGCACCGGGGGGATCATTTTATTATTTTACGATTACTATTCCTTCATCAATCATTCCTGCCGAAAACCTGAGTACGGCAAGCGCGTCGGCGCTGTCTACCGTATTATCGGCATTTACATCTGCCAAAACGGTTTCCGATTCACTCAGCTGTGTCAGACCGTTTGAAGCTCTCAGTATTATCAATGCGTCAGCAGAGTCTGCAACGCCGTCTGCATTCATATCGCCCTTGATTCCGACATCAGGCTTGCCGGCATTTTTGTAATCATCGTACATCTGACCGGAAAGCCATGCTGCTCTGTTCATCATCCAGTCGGTGCAGTATGTGTACATTCCGTCAAATGTTTCCGGGTAAATACGCCGTGTTTCATACTCCTCGTATTTGCCTGTTTTTGGGTCGAATACAGCCTTGTTCAAAGAGGAGTGATCTGCGATCCAGTCGCCCGTATTGAGCAGCCAGCCGCTCGTATAGTTCATCTCTGCGCTGCCTTTGATAAGCTCAAAATACTCGTCGCGCGTGTAAAGCTCCTTCCCTATCTCCTTATTAACAGCTGCGCCGGAAAAATGATCAAGCGCAGGAACGAATTCCTCAAACCATATTGTCGGCGCGGCGTTGAGAATATACTCGTTGCGCGAGATATTGTTCATGATGTTATTGGTCTTTTTCGAGTTCTTGCCTAAGCCCTTATAGCGGCACCACCAGCCTGTATATTTTGTGTAATCGGTAACACCGAAGCTTCTTAAATCATCTTTTACACCAACTGCATTTCCGAGAGAGTTGTCGTAATCCCACACGGGAGAGCCGAAGAATTTATAATTCCCGTCTTTATCCTGCTTGTATGTAAAAAACAGGCTTGAAACGCCGGAATCCCAATTCTTTCCAAGCTCGTTGATAAGATAAAGCTTTGTGAGAGAGTCTACGTCTGCAAACTCAGAAAGATCGCGCTGATCGGGATTTGCACATGCATAGATGAATGCGTTGAATTTGGATTTTACGTATTTTTTTACTTCGCTGTAGCCTTCGTCTTTTGACGACAGATCGGGCGATTTGATCGTCAGCTTTATCCCGTCCGAACAGTTAACGGTGAAATCGTCGTCTCCGGCGCTCGGGTCAACCTCGCAGACAAACGGGAAATCCTCTTTTACAGTGCCGTCTTCGTTTAAGTAATCTTCCTCTTCGATATCGTTTACTACATTAGAAGAGCCGACTTCAATTTTCTGGGTCATCTGGTAAGAACCCCAGTAGTAGCCGTTCACGTAAAAATCGACATAGCGCGAATCGGAGGCGTAAGGCATTCCCACTGCGTCTGAAAGATCGTATAAAATACGGTTGCGTGAAAGTGAATCGTCCTGATAATTAGCGAGAAGAGAGTATTTTTTGCTCTCCGGCATGCCCGCGATAGACACCTTGGAATCGTAGGTAATGTTGAAGGGCTTTTTCGTTTTCCACCAGGTAGTGTTTCCTCTGCCCTTGATTTTCTTGATCGGAGTGTTGTCTATTTCTCCGCTGCGGTCAACGATTGCTCCCGTAGCCTTTGCAGAAACGCTCTTGTCATTGAAAAGATACCACATCAGCTCTGTGCCTTCGCCGTCAGCGTCGCTGTTGTTGACGTAGACAGCCGCTTCTGCTGTGGAATGAAGAAAGCTTACCATCAGCTTTTCGCCGTAATACTCCACAGTGTATTGCTTTTTCGGCTCGTAAGAAACGATCTTGGTTTCTCCGGGAGAAAGCGTTGTACCGTTAAGCGTTATTTTTTCCGAAGAAGCATTGTAGATCTCCGCTTCGTTATCTGAAGCAGACGAAGGAAGAAAAAAATATTTTTCGTTTTCATTCTGGTCTATAAGATCATCGTCGTGAGCGGATTGCCACGCTGTCCACGCTTCGCTGTCGTCTGAGCCTGTAACGGCGTGAACGTACAGCGGTTCAAATGTATCGAATGAAATCTTGCTGTTCTTGGCTTCATCTGCGCAAACTGCCGCACCAAAAGAGGAAAAACCTACCGCCGCAGCTGTTAAAAAAGTTATCGCTTTTAGTTTTTTCACAGAAATACCCCCTGCTTAGAAAATGGTGATTACAGTTTTTATTCTATCATGTAAAATTGAAATTTTCAATTAACAAATACTCCAATTTTAAATCGCATACTTGTATCATCTGCAATATGGTTTTGAATAGTATTATTACACAAGTATCTATGTGTGTTTAGATATAATACACACATGCAGATACGTGTCTGAAATATATAAGAAAACAATGAAAATAACTGCTTTTTTATCAGAATATGATTGAAATTCCCATGCCATCGTGATATAATGAAAAGGATCTGTATATTCATAGAAAGGGGTATAAACATACCATGAATGAAAAAAGAAGTTCTTTCTCCGGTTCGCTTGGATTTGTACTGGCGGCCGCAGGAAGCGCAGTAGGACTGGGAAATATCTGGCGATTTCCTTATCTTGCTGCAAAAGACGGCGGAGGACTTTTCCTCGTTGTTTACATTATTTTAGCACTGACGTTTGGTTTTACGCTGATCGTTTCCGAGGTAAGTATCGGCAGAAAAACGAAACAGAGCGCACTGACTGCTTACGGAAAGCTTCATAAAAAATCCGGCTGGATAGGAGTTTTTGCAAGTCTTGTACCTTTTATGATTTTGCCGTACTATTGCATAATCGGCGGCTGGGTTCTGAAGTACTTCACGGCTTTTCTGACAGGTGCTGGGGTACGCACCGCAGAAGACAGCTATTTTACCGGCTTTATAACCGATTACACTCAGCCGATCATTTTTGACTTTATTTTTCTTGCGGCAACGGCGTATATCATCTATCGCGGCGTAAATAAGGGAATAGAAAACATCTCCAAGGTACTTATGCCCGTGCTGCTTATTATGGTTATCGGTATTGCGATTTTCTCGCTTACAATACACGGTGTAGAGGGCAGAACGGGTATTGACGGACTAAAGGTCTATGTTATTCCGAGTATTCAGGGAAAATCCGCGCACGATATATTTATCGTTGTGCTTGACGCAATGGGTCAGCTGTTTTACAGTATCAGCGTTGCAATGGGTATTATGGTAACATACGGCTCATATTTTAAAGACGAAAATAATCTGATGAATTCTGTAAATCAGATCGAATTTTTCGATACGCTGGTAGCCTTCCTCGCAGGCGTAATGATAATTCCTGCGGTATATGTGTTCATGGGCGAAAGCGGAATGGAAAACTCCGGTCCCGGACTTATGTTTGTTGCGCTGCCAAAGGTATTCACGCAAATGGGCGTCGCCGGAAATATTATTGGCTGCATTTTCTTCCTGATGGTTCTGCTTGCGGCGCTTACAAGCGCAATGTCGGTGCTTGAAACTGTCGTTGCAAGTCTGATGGATTCCTTCGGCTGGTCAAGAAGTAAGGCAACGATCATCGAAAGCGTCGTGGCATTTTGTATCGGAATTATTATATGTCTTGGTTACAATGTTTTCTATTTCGAACTGAAACTCCCGAACGGAGGAACAGCGCAGATACTTGATATAATGGATTACATCAGTAATAATATATTCATGCCTGTAGTTGCAATCGGTACATGTGTACTTATAGGCTGGATAGTCAAGCCTGAAACAGTGATCAGTGAAGCGACGAAAAACGGCGAGAAATTTGGCAGAAAAGGGCTTTATCTTGTAATGATAAAATTCATAGCTCCGGTTCTGCTTTCTATCCTCCTTCTCGGTTCACTCGGTATAGTAAAATGACCGCGGCGTGTCGCCGCTCACAGCTGCGCTTTAGATCTATGCAAACTAAATGTAATAGCCGCTCAGAGGGTTCATTGAAATCTAAAAGA
>CACYDO010000119.1 GCA_902773165.1 uncultured Ruminococcus sp.
CTCTGCTCATGATCCTGATTCGGAGAAATACACGTAGGGTTTCCGAGTATAACTATTTATCTTCCAAGTTGGAGTAGGTGCTTTCCGTCTCAGTCTTATTGTTAAAAGAACGCAGCTTACTAAAAAGGAAGGATAGAAAAAAAACTACCGCTGCTCCGGCAGCAATTCCCGCATAATCTCTCATAAGATCGAACGCGTCAAATTCCCTTGTTGGCAAAACTATCCTGAGGCATTCGTCAACCGTCCCGAACAAAAAACCTATAATCATTGCATACGCCGCGCTTTTTCCAAAGCCTTTGAAAAAAGCGGCAAGTATGACCCCGAGCGCAAAGTACTCGATTATGTGGGCATTGCTTCTGACCTGATGTGCAGTCGTTTTGAAGCCCGCTGCTGTAAGCAGCTTTCTGACAGTTCTGCTCAATCTGAGCGTTTCCGCCGGAGCCTGAAAAGTCAGATATAGTATCGCCGCAGCGATAATCAGCAGAAACACGCCAAGAAAAACCTGTTTCCCTCTATTACTGTTCATAACAGTGCTCCCCTACTAATCTCCTCACATTGCACCCTCATGTCTGATAACGACTCCGATAGTTTTCAGGAGTATTCTGAAATCGAGACCAAAGCTCCAGTTGGTTATATATTCAGTATCAAGGCGAACGACCTCTTCAAAGTCCGTTATGCCTGATCGTCCGCTGACCTGCCACATTCCCGTGATGCCCGGCTTGCAGGCAAGACGACCGCGGTGATGAAACTCATACCTTTCCCACTCGTCAACCGTGGGAGGACGCGTGCCGACCAAGCTCATCTGTCCGACAAGGACGTTAAAAAATTGTGGAAACTCATCGAGGCTGTACTTACGGATAAACTCCCCTATCCCCGTTTTTTTCGTGCCGTCGGGCAGAATGCGGTTGCCGATTATTCTCGGATCAAAGTCCATTTTGAACATCATGCCGCTTTTTACCTTATTTTGTTCCATAAGTTTGGTCTTCATTTCGTCGGCGTTCATATACATAGATCTGAGCTTAAGTATCTTAAAGCGCTTGCCGTTTTTGCCGATACGCTCCTGCTTGTACAAAATCGGTCCGGGTGAGGCTATTTTTATCACAGGTCCGAAAATCATCATGATTATTACCGCAATGATACTCCCGAAAACACCTCCCAGTATATCGATACATCTCTTCCCCAATGCCTGAACCGGCGTAGCATAGTTTACCGTTGTGGTCAAAACGAACGTGCCGCCGATTTTTTCCACAAACTGCTTGGCGCCCGTTTCATTTAAAGAAGGTATGTGCAAATGTACAGGAAGCGCCATCTGCCTGCAATCGTCCATCAGCTTGATAATACGCGGGTCGCTGTACTGCTCGTCAATATATACTGCGTCTATCCATTGCTTGCAGATATAGTCTGCCGCTTTATCCAGCGTTGTGACTACGGGTACTCCTGCTATTTCTTTTTCTTCACACTCATCGCTCAGAACTATACCTGCCAGTTCATAGCCATCGGTACCATGTTTTTTCAGGCTTTTTATTATCTGCTCGGCTTTTTCGGAGACGGAAACAACAAGCAGCCGCCCTCTTGCCCAAGTCGGAACGCCGTTCTTCAAAATATACTCACGCCATATGACTCTGGAAAAATAACTCAGAAATATATAGCACAGAAAGCTTGCTGCCATAAAGATACGAGAATATGTACCTCCGCTTTTCAATGCAAACATATACGCCATCGTAATTGCAAATACGATCGAGGAATGCTTTACTGTATTGATAACCTCTTTAAAGAAACCTCGTCTTAAAACGCCGCTCATCGTATTAAACGAAACGAGAACCATAAGGTCAACGAGAAACATTATCATCAGAAGATCATGATATACCGGCATAGAATATATTGAGGGTTTGCCGAATCTGATAATACTTGCGATAAGGAATGCAAGCTGCATACTCACTTCATCGATAATAAAAAAATCTACATGCTTAAACCAGCTTAACGTATTTCTGTTATACATTTTTCTTCCCCATAAATTAATATATTTATTTTGCAGAGAATACCTTTTGCCACATTATGGCTTAATTAAAAATAAAAGCTGAACAAAAATACAGTAGAATAGAATTAGCGGCAGATCTGAGATAACTTATGACAAAATATGACGAAACGATCACATCTTCGACAAACATTGGCATACTATATAAATTTGTCAAATTCAATTATAATATGCAAAAAATCAACACCTACCGGTGCTTGAACAATTTGCTATTCTGCTTACGCTGCGTCAAAACTAAAAATCTTTATTATCAAAGACAAAATCAGCTATATTTCAACAAGTTTATTATATCATAAAAAAATATTAATGTCAACAAACCCCGGGCAGGCGCCCGGAGGCAGTTCCGATTTTACTTTTTCGTAACGGTCAGTTGGTCTCCGCGTTTTAGGTTGACTACTAATATTTACACTTACCTCAGCGGTCGGTATACACCAACAGTCAGTTCCGGCGGCATATCGCCGCTGACAGTTCCGGCGGCATATCGCCGCTGACAGTTCCGGCGGCGTGTCGCCGCTGACAGTTCCGGTTTTACTTTTTCGTAACGAAAAATTGGTTTCCGCGTTTTGGGTTTCTCACTAATATTACACACTTACCATGCACTTGACCGGCGGAAGTACCCCGGGTGCTTACCCGGGGTACTTTTCTTTAAGCATATTGTCGATCATATTTGCACACATGTACACATTGCCGCCGCCCATTGTCAGGATAAGATCGCCGTCCTGTGCATTTTCACAGACATATTTCGCAGCGTCCTCAAAGGTATCTATACATTTAGAGCCTTCCACCTTTTTTCCGAGATCCGTATTATAGATATTGTATACGTTAGTTTCTCTGACGGGCAATATCTCCAGAATGATCGCCTCGTCTGCAATAGAAAGTGCTTTTGCGAAATCGTCAAGCAGCATAGCTGTACGTGAGAAGGTGTGGGGCTGAAATACGTTCCATACCTTGTTAAATCCCATGTTAACAGCGGCGCTCAGGGCTGCTGCGATCTCAGTCGGGTGATGAGCGAAATCATCGGCAACAGTTACGCCGCCATGCTTACCGAGAATTTCAAAGCGGCGGTGAACGCCCTTGAATTCGTGAAGATTTTCGGCAATAGCTTCGGGGGCAGCGCCGAGGTAATGTGCCGCCGCTGCGGCTGCAAGGGCATTATACACATTGTGCTTTCCGGGAACAGAAAGCTCGATGCTGCAAAGCTTATCTTCGCGGAAATAGAAATCAAACTTATCGTAAACCGTCGTTTCGGGAGATGTCATTACAGCGCGGTAATCGTTGTTTTCACCAAATCCGAATGTTAAAACAGGAATTTTCGCTTCGTTTACGCAGTCGAGCGCGTTTTTATCATCACCGTTTACTATAACAGCGCCGTCCGTCTGCGCCACAAACTTGCGGAATGACTTTTTTATGTTGTCCATATTCTCGAAATAGTCGAGATGATCTGCGTCAACGTTGAGGATAACAGCGATACCGGGAGTTATCTGCAAAAACGAATCAACATATTCGCAAGCCTCGCAAACCATGATATCTGAATTGCCTACGCAGCTGTTGCCGCCTATCGCAGGAAGCTTGCCGCCAATTACCGCAGTAGGGTCAAAGCCGCTGCCGATAAGAGTCTGAGCGATCATAGCTGTTGTTGTTGTCTTTCCGTGAGTACCGGAAACGGCAACTGCATTTTTATATCTTCTTGAAATAATACCGAGCATAACAGAGCGCTCTATTGCAGGTATATTCTGCTCTCTTGCAGCCACAAGCTCCGGGTTATCCTGTTTAACGGCAGCAGTATACACAATCAGCTCTGCGCCTTGGATATTTTCGGCTTTATGCCCCATATAAACGGGAACTCCGTTTGCTATCATGCGCTGCAATGTATCGCCGTCGTTCATGTCCGAGCCGCTTACGCTGTAACCCTTTTTTATGAGTATTTCCGCTAAGGGGCACATTCCCGAACCACCGATACCGATAAAATGTACTCGCTTTACCCTGTCTAGTATCGCGTCATATGATTTGTCACAAGATTTATCTAAATACATATTATAATACACCTCTCACAAAATTGTATTTAGTGAAACACTTCTGAATGTCTACCCTATATTATATAACAAACGACAGAAAATAGCAACATAAAATATTACCCGCCGGGCGAGCGCCCGGAGGCAGTTCCGATTTTACTTTACCGTGACGGTCAGTTGGTCTCCGCGTTTTGGGTCGCCTACTGATATCGCCTACTGATATTTTACACTATCATTGGCCGCCGAACCAAAAATATACGCACTGCAAAAGTGGCAGACGCGGCATTAGCTGTTGTCTATCAAAAACCACAACGGAACTGCC
>CACYDO010000120.1 GCA_902773165.1 uncultured Ruminococcus sp.
CAAAACGCGGAGACTAACTTACCATCACGGTAAAGTAAAATCGGAACTGCCTGTCGGCGCTTGCCGACCCGACCCGACCAAATGTATTGACTTTTTGGGTGAAAAAGTATAAAATATAACTGTATATGAAATTTTTATTATGAGTATTGAAATCTTATAGATTTAATTTCCAATAAGAATAATAAATATTATGGATCGATACTTATAATCTTTGTGGATATAATTGTTATCTAACTATAAGTTGCCTATTATCTTAACTCACCAATTGCAAATCTTTATTTTTGTTCGGGAGGTTTTTATGGCTAATTATCCTTATCAAGATAATAACAACAGAAGACCCCTTAATAGTGATGAATCGCCGTACAGGAGCGATAGGCTCGATTTTGGCTTGACGCCGCCTATGGAGCTGCCGCCGTACGCTTATTCGTCATACTCAGATTATCAGAAATACCGTGAGTATCGGGAACAACAGGCTCAAAGAAGTTACAGTGACTATCCCGGCGCGCCCGACTCCTCTTATCCGATTCAGTTCGGAAACGCTCCGCACCCGTCAAGAACCTCCAGCTTCGGTGCTGCTCCGCGTACCGCTGTGCCTTTGCAGTACGGTGTGCCTGCCAATTCTTCCCGTTCCAATCACGGCGGTCCGCCGCGGTCAATGCTTCCTATACAGTTTGAAGGAGCACCTGTTGCGCCTGTTTCTGTTCAGTTCGGCCGTGCTACGCGTTCGCTCGGTTCACTGCAGTACGGCGGCATTCCCATAACTGCGCCGCAAACGCATTATACACCTGCACCGCCGCAGACCGACGATCCGCCACCAAAGAAAAAGGCGGTAAATCGTTCGCCTGTTCCAAAATATAATCAAACACCCGAAAAACCGGAAAAAACGTCGCGTCCGCGTGAAGATGTTTCTCCGGAAAGGTCGGAGTCAGCTTCGGATTTTTCTGGGCAGTATACATATTCGGAAGCGGCTAAGCGTATGCCCGGTAAAGACAGCAGCGCTCCCAATCCGCCTTTGTCTACGCCCGGCAGCTATCCGGGAGAAAAGTATGCTGCAGCGCCTCCTCCGAGTTACCACGGCAGCATGACGTATGCGCAGGGAATTGCTCAGCCCGGCAGATACACAGAGCAGCGTGTGCCTGCCAATACCTCTCCGCAGAGCTATCCCGGACAGTCAGCTTATGCTGCTGCTGCGTATCCGCCACCGTCAAACCGACCCGATCAAACGGCAGGATACAGCCGCACGCCTCCGCCGGGTTATCCAGGTCAGTATCTTTATGATACCGAAAAGCAAACGCCTTTCGTTTCCACACCAAGCAGCTTCCCCGGAGAGAAGTTCAAAGAGCCTCCGCGCAGCTACCCGGGACGATCCGCATACGAAAAATCAGCTTTCCCCCCGCCATCTGCAAGGTCAAGGCAGCAGGCCTTTACCGAGGAAGCAAATACATTGCGCCCTTACCACACACAAGGTGCAGCGTCCGGAAATTCACAAGCATACGGCGCGGCGGTAAACTTATCGCCAAAACCGAGTATGGCGGTACAGCACGGCGGTGCATACCGCCCTGAACAGTTTGACGGTGCTTACAGCCCGAAGCTGTCGTTCGGAGGAAGATCGGGCAGAGTGGCTTCGCTGGATTTCGGAGGAGCTTCTGTTACTGCACCGCAAACGCAGTTCAGCTTCCCCAGACTTGTAAATAAAAAAACAAATGCAGATCTGCCAGGCAGCACCACCGGACAGTCGGTCAGTCCTATCGCAGACAATGTACAGAATGATATGCCTGCGTCTGTACCTTCTGCTACAAATGAAACTGCGCAAAGCACTGATAATATATCTGTTGATGCTCCTGTGAGCGCGTCTGGATATGCCGGTGAAAAAAAACTAAAGTCGGAATCTGATATTCCGGATATAAAAGCTCCCGTGCCGGAGCTTGATTTGCCAGAAGAGAAAACTTCTGTACCGGATCTTGGTTTGCCCGAGGAGAAAATTCCTGAATCGGATCTTGATTTATTCGAAGAAAAAGCTACCGTACCGGATAATGGTTTGCCCGAGGAGAGAATTTCTGTACCGGATCTTGATTTATTCGAAGAAAAAGCTACCGTGCCGGATAATGGTTTGCCCGAGGAGAAAATTTCTGAATCGGATCTCGATCTGCCCGAAGAAAAAGTTTTCGTACAGGGTCTTGATTCGCCCGAGGAGAATTTTTCTGCAGCTGAATCGGTTGTTGGTGATGAAAAATCCCCTGCGTCCGAATCTGATGCAGCAGAGCAAATAACGACTGAACTGAAAATAGATATACCGGAGCAGAAATTACCCGAACCGGAACTCGATATAACAGAGAAAGATCTGCCACAGTCGAAATCTGATATAGAGAGCAATAAACCGCATGAGACTGAACCAAAAACACCGAATAGGGTGAATCCTGTTCCGAAGCCTCAGGCTGTGCAGAAAAAGAAGCCTGAACGTCCGGAGAAAAATTTACGTCCGCAAAACAAAAAGCCTCAGCCGCAAAGACCGGGAGCACAGAACGCGAACGCGCCAAAAGCAAATATACGCCCGGGCAGCGAACAGAAGGATCATCTATCGACAAGACTTTCTAAAATGCACAAGGTGCAGCCGAGCGAACGTCAGGGCAGTGCACCGAAAAAAACTGAGGATAAAAGTAAATCACAGGGAAGGGCAGCTTCATCTCATAGATATACAAGCACCGCTCACAACAATTCATCTCCGAGAATGTCGGATTCTTCGGGAAATATGTCTGTGATTAAATTCGAAGGTTCGCCTTTTGCAGAGGGCGGCGCAGCGCCTGGCGAAGCTCCGCGTGAGCCGTCAGGATCTCCTTTAGCTCCGGTACGATCCGGAAACAGACCGTCCGCAGCGAAAAATGCAGCTTCTGGGAAAACAGATTCTGCAAGATCTGAAGTTGTTGCCGAAAAGCTTCGTCAAAAGCGCTCAGACAATGGCAATGCTAAAAAACTCAATGCTGACAGCGAAAAGAAAACTGCTCAAAACGTTGGCACAGCTACGACAAATTCTCAGAAAAAGAAAAATAATTTCCCGATCATAGTAGGATCGGTGGCAGCGGTCGTTTTTGTCGCTTTTATGATAGCAAAACCACCGGGAGTAAAAAGCGTGAATATCGCCGATGTTTCTCGTGTGATGACTATAAATGAAACACAGGCGGCAGCAGTTGAGATACTTCCCGAACGCGCAGCAAAGCGCGAGCATGAATGGGAAACTACAGATCCGTCCGTTGCTTACGTTGAAAATGACGAGATAAAGGCGGCAGGTGAGGGCGAATGCGATATTACTCTGACCGTAGGCGGAAAGACAGATTCCGTTCACCTTAGCGTTGTTCCGAGAGCCGAAACTATCGCTATGAGTAAGCGCGACTGCAGCCTTGTTGTCGGGGAAACGCGGTCTGTTGAATGCGAGATAACGCCGCCCGAGGCGGCAAAGGCGCAGACTGTTTTTTCTTCGTCCGATTCAAATATCGTGAAGGCTGGGAATAACAGCCTGAGCGCAGTTGCAGAGGGTGAATGCAGCGTGACCGTTACTGTCGGCGATAAAAGCGAAACATTTGCCGTTCACGTTTATTCGCCTGCCGACGGAATGGAGCTTGACAGCGAAGAATATGCTCTCACCGTTGGTGAAAAAAGACAGATCGGCTATACTCTTACGCCCGAAGGAGCACAGGGAAGAATACCTGATTTTACATCGACCAACAGCATCGTCGCAGACGTTAAGGATGGTGTGATCGAAGCTGCAGGCGCAGGCGAATGCGCAATAGAAGCGGAAATAGACGGGATCAGGAAAACGATCAGCGTTACTGTTTATCCTGCACCTGAGAAGATTGATATTCCCGAAAACAAGCTGTTTATGGAGATCGGGGACGTCCACAAAGTGAAATACGAGGTTACGCCGCCCGAAGCAGCCTCTGCGCCGATCGTCTGGAAATCAGATAATGAGTCGGTCGCCGTTGTTGACGAAAAAGGTACAGTCATCGCGGCAGGAGGAGGCTCAACGACGATCACCGCGTCCTGCGGAAATATCAAGGAGATAATTACAGTCGTTGTCAAATCGGAAGAAACTTCAACAGCAAACAAAAAGATCGTAGGAGCGTGGAACGCGCGATACTTTAAAAATCCTGATTCTGACACTCCTGTTCCCGTTACTGATAAGGAAAGCAGAATTAATATACGGGATGACGGAAGCTGCGAGCTGTATCTGGCAGATGATATATATACCGGAAGCTGGGTATATGACAGCACTCCGGACAATCAGTGTTATTGGTTCGACTTTGACGGCGGATACAATACTGTTTACGGCGAGATCACCGAGCCGGGAGGTCTTACAGAAGCACTGTATATGTATTTTGCCGACAGCGAAACGGAAAAGGGCTACGGTATGGTCTATGAAAAGATTTAAAGAACGATGGTTTTTGCAGTGCGCAAAAGAGTATAAAATACACTGAAAATTAATAAAATTATACAGCAGAATGCCAATTTAGTACGGCGGAAAATATCATTGCTCTTTGATAAATTCTTTAAAATGCTGTAGAGTTTTAAAAAAATGTTAATTTTTTTTTAATTTCCCTATTGATTTTTTCGGTGTACTGTTGTATAATTAAATCACTGATATTTGTCCTATTAATTTTTGCAAACAAAAATGATTTACAGGAGGAAAAAATTATGAGCAAAAAGATTATCAGTGCGGTTCTTGCCGTTCTCATGATGTCTTCAACAGCAGCTCTTGCTGCAAGCGCTGCAGAGGTTGAGGCTGAAAAGTCCACAGGCGCAACAGGTACATTTAAGTTCGATATGGGTGACTGGGATCACAGCCATGATGTCAGCTTCTATATTTGGGCAAAGAGTGCAGACGGTTCTGATACTAAGTACGGCTCCAAGAGCGGTTGGGTAGACGGAAACAACTGGGGTTCCAAGAAGACCTTTGGTACAAAGGTCGAGGGTGAAGACGGTATTGTTGAGTCCTATGAGATCGAGTGGCTCGATGGCTACGACACATTCTGCATCATGTACGATCCCACAACAGGTTTCCAGACATACAACTGCATCATCACAGAGAATGCTATCGGTGACACTTGCCGTGTAACAGGCGAAGAAGTTGAGAACCCCGAGGATAGTGAAAAGAAAGCAGCAGTAGTTGCATTTGATAATGCAGGTGACTGCGGTCCGCAGCTCGTTGTTACATCTACAGGTAACATCGTTGGTACAGCTCTTGCACCTAACGAGAACGGTGCGTTGACGCTTGCTAAGTTTGTATACAATGGTCTTGAAATCAAAGATGATGGTACAGTTGTAAGCGCACAGGATAAGAGCGGTGTTGATAAGGTAACAGAAGAAAAGATGGTTAACGCTATCAGTGCATACGGTACAGATGCTGACACAGTATGGGCAGAGTTCCAGAACCTCAAGGGTCAGGAAGGCTTTGAGGATTACGACAAGAAGGAGAGCGCTGCTAAGAAGTTTATCAATCCTTCAAGCGCAGGCGACGATTCTTCTTCTGAGGCTGCATCAGATTCCGATAAGGACGACGATGCTTCCTCTTCTTCAAGCTCTTCTTCTACAACAACAACTACTACAACTGGTACTGCAACAACAAAAAAGAGCTCCACAGCAGCTGCAACAACAGCAGCAGCTTCTACAACTAATACTTCTTCTACAGCTTCCGCAGAAGCAGGCGCAGCTACAGGCGATACAACAGGTACATCTGCATTTGCAGTAGTTCTCGTTGTAGCAGCAGCTACAATGCTCCTCGCTCGCAAGAAGGTTGAAGAGTAATTTCTTCGCTGCTTTTCAGCAAGAAACAGATCAACAATAATTTTACAAATGCCCTTCGGATTTTCGGAGGGCATTTTTATTGACATATCGAAGTTTTTATGATACAATAAATGTGTAATCCAATAGATATGCAGGTGTGGTGGAATTGGCAGACACGCAAGATTTAGGTTCTTGTGTCGTACGGCGTGCAGGTTCAAGTCCTGTCACCTGCACCAAAATTATTGTAAACGAAAAACCGTATTGACCTTGCAGCGAAAAAAGCGTCGGGTCAATGCGGTTTTCGTTTTTAATATTTTTAGATATTTATATTGCGTATATTATTAAATTAGAAAATAAGTTAATGCAAATTAATAAATCCTCGCTTAGCGATCTAATTATCCCGTACCAGAGAATAGCTTAGCATAATGTTTTACGATAATTTACATATTGAATTTTAGTATTTAATACTGGTTCCTGATTAAAAGATCTAAAGGATCTAATTAGAAACCAGTATAAAAATTACTTGTTTTACATTCTATCAATAGCACGCGCAAGCGATAAAATCTCGTTTTGCGTGGTGAAATACGAGGGAGAAACACGGACAGCACCTGTTTCAAGAGTGCCGAAATGCTTGTGGGCAAGCGGCGCGCAGTGAAGACCTGCCCTAACTGCAATTCCGTGCTTTTCGTTAAGATAGGCCGCGACCTTTTCGCTGTTGTAGCTGCCGACATTAAACGAAAGCACGCCGCCGCTGCGTCCTTTTTCGGGGCGCGGTGTATAAAGCGTAACGCGGCTGTTTTTGGCAAGACGGTCGTAAAGCATGGAGGTAAGCTGAGCTTCGTGAGCAAGTATACGCGCAGGAGTCGTTGATTTTACGAAGTCCAAGCCGGATGAAAGTCCTATTATTCCGGGGTAGTTCGGCGTTCCGCTTTCAAATTTATCCGGTGGAAAATCGGGCTGTTCGGGCGATAAAGACGCGCTGCCTGTGCCGCCTTCAATTGTTGTGCTGAGAAGCTCCGGGCGGCGTGCTATGAGCAGACCTGTTCCCATAGGACCGTACAACCCTTTGTGACCGGGCATACATACAAAGTCAAATCCACTTTCCTGTGCGTTTATTTTAAACACTCCTGCGCTTTGTGCTGCGTCTATCATTATTGGAATTCCGTATTGACTGCACATTGCCGCTATTCTTTCGACGGGCAGCTTGATACCCCAGACGTTCGAAACATGGGTACAGATGACAAGCTTTGTATTCGTGCGCAGCGCGTCGCGAAATGCCGAAAGAGTTTTTTCATCGTCTTCCGAAGTTGTAACGACGGTGTACGAAACGCCCTGCTTGGAAAGGGCATGAAGCGGACGAACAACGGCATTGTGCTCCATATCGGAAATAACAACGTGGTCACCGCTCGAAAGCATGCCCTTGATGACTGCATTTGCAGCATAGGTGCAGTTCAGAGTAAAGCACACGTTTTCGGGCGAGCCTGCGCCAAAAAGCTCGGCAGCCTTTACGCGGCAGCGGTAGATCTGTTCCGAGGCAGCAAAAGACATTCTGTGACCGCTGCGCCCGGGATTTGCGGCAGTCATGGACGCGTTAGCCAACGCGCGCCTGACAGACTGCGGCTTAGGGTACGTCGTTGCGGCGTTGTCGAGATATATCACGGCGCACCGCCTGACTTTATAATAGCCTTTGCTCGCTGCGTTTGTTCTGTGACGAGCAGACTGTAACCGCAGCCGCTGCTGCTGCTCCCACCGGGAGAGCGGACGAGCTGCGAACGTATTCCGTTTTTAGCAAGCAGATCCTTCATTTTTAACGCTTGCGTGAGCGATCTCATCGCAATAAGCTCTTTACGTTCCAAAATTATCACCTCTCTTTTCAAAGACACTGAATATGCCTTTGATATTATCATTATATGCGCCGCGGAGAATGGAGTGTAGTTTCGATAGAATTTTCATTATAACTGCGACAATTAAACAATCTCAAAATTCCCCCTAAGTCAGCTGCTGAACGAAGAGGGGAATAGAATTAAACCATATAAGTCTATTCAGTTGCACATTAATAACAACCGATCGGGATGGAAGAAAAAATATAGTGTAAATTCATTAAAAGTTGTTGCATATATCTGAAATTGTGGTAAAATATTGTTAGGCTCTTTGTATGAGTATGGCGCAGGCAAGTTTATTGCTCCAATGTCACCTTGTGGACGTTTTTTATTAGAGAAACGATGTCCACAGCTTATCACAGCCAAAGTATTTTGCTCAGTTTTTCAAAAAAAGGACGAGATTTGACGTGGCAGCGGGTTTTGCCGCCGGAAACTATGGCTTAGTGACGTTGATACACGCGCCGGAGGGGATCAAATTATATGCAGTTTATTAATCAGCTTATCGAAAGCTTTCTCGCTGTGATGCGGACGTTCCGCTTTAAGGACGCCGTGGACATCATAGCGATAGGACTTATAATTTTTTATATAACCAAGCTTGTGCGCGAAACGCGTGCGGTGCAGCTCGTTAAAGGTATCTTTGTGCTGCTCATTTTATACGGAGCAGCTAATTTGTTTAATTTCACTATGATGACGGTGCTGCTTAACCGGTTCTTTGAGTTCGCCGTTATTGTGCTGTTCATTATTTTTCAGCCCGAGATCAGAAAATTTCTTGAACAGCTCGGACGAAGCAACTATACTTACCGCCGTATTAAAGACATGGTCACAGGCGGAGGCGGAGACGAAAATCTCCCTGCTGTAGGCAAATATCTCTCTATCTACGTTGAAGCTATCATGACGCTGCATGAAAAGAAGACAGGTGCGCTGATAGTTTTTGAGCGCAGGACAAGACTTGGCGATATCGCGTCAACAGGTACGGTTATCAACGCTGTTCCGTCAATAATGATGATCGGCAACGTGTTTTTTAATAAAGCGCCATTGCACGATGGTGCAATGATAGTTCGCGACGGCAAGGTGTATGCCGCAGGCTGTATCCTTCCGCTTACTCATGACAATAAGCACGTAGACGATAATCTCGGTACGCGTCACCGCGCTGCAATCGGTGTGAGCGAGGTCTCAGACGCCGTTGTTGTTGTCGTTTCCGAGGAAACAGGCGCTGTGTCTATTGCGCTGAATGGTGAGATCAGCCGTAATTATACACGCGAAACGCTGACAAGCACTCTTACGCGTCTGCTTATTCAGGAAGAGGCTAAGCCGAAGGAAAAATTCTCCTTCCTCAAGAATGTCAGAAAGGAGAAATCGGGCAGTGAGCAGTAAAAAAGAAAAATCGCGCTCCGAAAATGTGAGCGAATCTGAAAAAACAGAAAAAAAAGAAAAGAAAACAAAAGAGAAGAAAACTAAAGAGAAAAAACAAAAAGCCGCAAAAAAAGCTTTTTCACTTGAAAGACTTTTTTCAAGCGACAGGTTTATGCTTGCACTGTCGTTTATCATTTCATTTTTTATATGGACTGTCATGTCGGTCAATAACGGCGAAACAGTCAATTATCCTGTGACGGATATTCCTGTGTCGATGGAGCTTTCCGAAGACGCTGTCGCCGATAACTTAGCCGTTATAAGCGTGGACGGCGTTCCGATAGACGATTTTAAAACGACTGTGCGCGTAAAGGGCAACAGCGTTACGGTGGGTTCGCTTAAACCTAGCGATATTCAGGTTTACGGCTCGAATCTCGGAAATATCGTTACATCAGGCTCTTACAGCGTTTCGCTGATGGCGCGTCAGCTGGGAGTTAAGAATAATTACGATATTGTTTCTGTTAATCCTTCCGATGTAAAGATCGTTGTTGACAGAAATATTACCTCGGAGTTTACCATTGAAGCTGTCAGCAACGCTACTTCTCCTGTGGGGTATTATATGGGCGCTCTGTCGCTTTCTCAGCAGTCTGTCACTGTAACAGGTCCGGAGCAGATCACGTCAAAGATCGCTAAGGTTACGGTTAATGTTGACGTCGATCATGAGATCGAAGAAACTATGACGCTGACCAATCTCCCCGTGATTCTGCTCGACAGCGACGGCAATGAGATATCAGACAGTTCCCTTTCGGTTACTCCGCCGGTTGTAGACGCAACGATACCCGTTCTGCTGAAAAAGACCGTTCCCGTCACGCTCGATATAGTGAATGCGCCGCTGGGATTTGACAGCAGCAGTCTTATCACACTTGAGCCGTCGGAAATCGAAATAGCCGCTTATGCAAATACGCTTGATTCTGTTGACAGCATTTCGGCAGGTACGCTCGATCTCAGCGACGTTGCATACAAAATGGATCCGATCGAGTACAGGCTTACTATGCCGGACGGTGTAAGAAACTTAAGTAATGTTGAAAGCGCTGAGGCAAGCTTTAATTTTGATCTATATGTTACTAAATCATTCGTGATAGACGATTTTGAATTTAAAAATCTTGCAGATGGTCTGACTGCAAAAAGCACATCAAACGCAAAGGTCATCGTTCGAATTCTTGGCGAAAGAGACGAGGTAGCCCCACTGACAACAAGCGATGTTTCTGCTTGGGTCGATCTGAGCGACATGAAGGTCGGTACAGCGATCGTACCTGTTAATATTTCGGTAGATACGCCTTTGACGAAAAGCTGGGTTTACGGTTCTTATTCCTTAACCGTGACAGTAGAAGACGAAAACAGTACGTCACGATCCTCATCTTCACAGACGGATACAGGCTGATATTGAAAAGCAATCAGGATTCAGAAGCTCCTCCACAAAGGAGGAGCTTTTGCAGTAAGGAGCAATTATTATGAAAAAATGGGTACTCGCTAAGGGCGATAAGAGCCGTGCGCCGCAGATAGCGAAGGAGAGGAATATCTCGCAGCTTGCCGCAGCTATTCTCGCGCTTAAAGCTGAGGACGTGCAATTTAACGCAGACGAATATCTTTGTGATGAAGCGAGTTTTTCCGACCCGTTTCTTATTCGCGATATGGATAAAGCTGTGGAAAGAATAAATTCCGCCGTTGAAAACGGCGAGAAGATCTGCATTTACGGCGATTATGACGCAGACGGCGTAACGTCGACCGCCATTATGTATATGTATCTGAAAAGCCTTTGGTGCGACGTTATGTATTATATCCCGGCGCGCGAAACTGAGGGCTACGGTATGAATGACACAGCAGTCGAGAAGCTTCATTCAATGGGCATAACGCTGATAATCACGGTAGACAATGGTATCTCAGCATACGATCAGGTGAAGCTTGCAAACAGTCTTGATATGGACGTCGTGGTTACGGATCATCATGCGATCCCTGAAAAAATGCCCGAAGCAGTCGCTGTAATTGATCCCCACCGCGCCGATGACGAAAGCCCCTTTGAACATTTTTCGGGCGTGGGCGTTGCGTTTAAGCTTATTATGGCTCTTGAAGGAGAAAATGCCGATGTTGAGGAGCTTCTTGACAGATATTCCGCTATCTGTGCGATAGGTACGGTTGCCGATATTGTCAGCCTTACCGGAGAAAACAGAACGCTTGTGCGCGAGGGGCTGAAGCGTATCAACGACAACGTGAATCTAGGTATAACTGTGCTGCGCGAAAAATCAGGCTGCGCTGAGAAAAGGGTGACCTCAGCTGAGATCGGCTTTGGTCTTGCGCCGCGCATAAACGCAGGCGGAAGGCTGGGGCTTTCGCAAAGATCGGTCGAGCTGCTTATCTGCGAGGACAGGGAAAAAGCAGAGGAAATCGCCGATGAACTTTGCCGCGACAACGATGAGCGCAAGCAGATCGAAAAAAATATCTGCGAGCAGGCGCGTGTTGCTCTTGACGAAAACGAAGATATCAGAAACAAGAAAATAATAGTCGTTGCAGGCGAGGGCTGGCACCAGGGCGTTATAGGTCTTGCCGCAACGCAGATAAGGGAGATATACGGAAAGCCGACTATCGTTATTTCATACGAAGGCGGCAGCGCGAAAGGCTCTGCGCGAAGCGTTGAGGGATTTCCGATGAACAAGGGCGTTGCTTATTGCTCAGATCTTCTTACAATTTTCGGCGGTCACCCGATGGCGGCAGGCATGTCGCTGCCAACGAGTAACATAGACGCGTTCCGTGAAAAAATAAACGAATACGCCGATACGCTTGAAGATGAATTTCTTCCTTCTATCGAGATATCTGCGCGGTTGAAGCCCGGACTTTTAAGTCCGGAGGACGTTGATTCTCTTTCAATGTTTGAGCCGTATGGAGCAGGCAACGCAAAGCCCGTATTTGCTTACGGAGGCGTGACGATCACCGATGTTTCTTCGCTAAAGAACGGCATGTACGCAAAGGTTCTTTTCAGTAAGGGTGATCTTTACGGTTCGGCGCTCTGTTTTAGCAGTACATATGAGGAGTTTCCTTACAAAAAAGGAGATGTCGTCGATATTGCCGTAAGTATCGGCGTTAACGAATATAACGGAACAAGAAGCGTTTCTTCCGTGATAAAGGAGATCAAATTCTACGGCGAAGACAACGAGAAAATGCTGCGAAGCAAGCGCATTTTCGAGGAGTATTCCCTGGGAAAGCCCCTTCGCAAAGAAGAAAAGCAGGATCTTGCCGCCGACAGAGATGATTTCGCGCTTGTTTATAAATATCTGCGTGCAAACGGAGGATTTAAGGGCGAGGCGGTTATTCTGTATCATCGTCTTGAAGGAAAGAAATTTTCGTTCGGTTCACTTTTGCTGATTATCAAGGCGATGGAACAGCTTGAACTGATGAATTGTGAAAGAATAGGCGAGAGGTATGAAATAACGCTTCTGCCCGTTGCAAAAAAAGCGCAGCTTTCCTCTGCACCGATAATGTCAGCCTTCGGTGTGGAGAACTGATATCCGTCATAATAAATTAAAAACGGAACTGCGTTCGGGCGCCTGCCCGGCAAAATGTATATTGTAGAATTTTCTAAAAAATGGTATAATATTAGTCAGGATAATAACCGCAGAGCAGGATTTTTGGCGGATAAAAAGGAGTTTGTCTAAAAATGAAAATACCCGAGTTACAGCAGGAGATACTCAGATTGAAAAAGGAGCAGGACGTTTGTATTCTTGCTCATAGCTACCAGACGCGCGATATAACCGAGATCGCTGATTTTACCGGAGATTCCTTCGCTCTCAGTGTTCAGGCTTCAAAGGTGCAGAATAAGACCGTTATCATGTGCGGCGTTCGCTTCATGGCGGAAACGGTAAAGCTGCTTTCGCCCGAAAAGACGGTATATCTCTCCAATTCCACGGCAGGCTGCCCTATGGCAGAGCAGATGGATAAGGAGCTTATCTCTTACTTTAAGGAGCAGAATCCCGATTACACTGTCGTTGCGTATATAAATACAACTACCGATCTGAAAACTGTCTGCGATGTCTGCGTTACGTCATCTTCCGCTGTTAATATCGTTCGTCAGCTCGAAAGCGATAATATCTTGTTTATCCCCGACTGCAATCTCGGTGCATTTGTAGCAAAGATGGTTCCCGAAAAGAATATCAAAACGTTCCAGGGCGGCTGCCCCGTGCACGCTGCTGTTCCGTACTCCGCCGTGGAAAAGGCTAAGCAGCTTCACCCGGACGCACTTCTGCTCGTTCACCCCGAGTGCGTTGCTAAGGTAACAGCTGCTGCAGATTACGTTGGCTCAACTACCGGTATCATAGATTACGCAATAAAGAGCGACGCTAAGGAATTTATCATCGGTACGGAAAATTCGATCGCGGCGCACCTTGCGTTTGAGTGCCCCGACAAGAAATTCTATCCGCTGTCGAAGGAGCTTATCTGCCCCAACATGAAGGCAACGACGCTTGTCGATGTTTATAACATCTTAAAGGGACGCGGCGGCGAGGAGATAACGCTCGACGAAGACACGATGAAAAAAGCACGCGTCTGCATTGATAAAATGATCGAGCTTGGCTGATCGCGCCATGACATACAAAGAGAGCTTTGAAAAGCGCAAAGACAGGATAACTTCAAATAAAAGCAGACTGACTGCGTTTGCGTTTATATACAAGTATTTGCCGACAGTTGTTTTTGCGGCGTATCCGATCTTGCTGATATATTTATTTGTCCGTCATGACGAACGGCTGATACGCTGCATTGCAGTACCGCTGTTTATGTTTATAACGCTGTCTGAGGCGAGATATCTTATCAACAAAGAACGCCCCTACGAAAAATACGATATCACGCCGATCTTTCCCAAGGACACAAAAGGGAAATCGTTCCCAAGCCGTCACACGGCGAGCGCGGCCGTGATCGCTGTAACGTTTTTTTATATATCACTGCCATTGGGAGTAACTTTTCTGATTATATCGGCGCTGATAGCAGCTTCAAGAGTGATCGGCGGAGTTCATTTTCCGCGCGATGTTATCGCAGGAATTGTTTATGCGTTATTGTGCGGTGTGCTTTTGTTTATAAAATAAACGGAAATAACAATAATATAGTAAAAGAAAAATGGTATCCGAGATTTCGGACACCATTTTTTGCTTTTATTTGCTTTAATTCAGAACGGAACATAAAGCGACATGCACGCGTCTGTGTTTCCGTTATCACCCGGAGTGACCTCAAGGACGGTCAGTCTGAGCGCTACGATATCTACCGGCTTGCCGTCGTTAAGCATTACCTGCTGAACAGCGCCGCTGTCGGTGCTGAGAGAAAGATCAAATTCTTCCTTTCTGCCGTTTGAGTACGTCATTGTAACTCTGAATTTTTTGATTCTGCCATGAAGGTAATACTGGTCGTCGGCAATGTTGCCGTTTACTATGTCGATGCCCGTTGTTCGCTGAGGTACATTGTCCGTTCTTACAAATTCCCAGAATGAACCTGCGCCCTGTCCTGCCCAGCAGTTTCTGTTGGTGAATTTAACGGCGTTGTCGTCATAGCCCGGTGCAGTTCCGCTGACGTTCTGTCCGTTGTATGAGGGCTTATAGTAAGACGGCGCTCTGTAACCTTCAATATAAACTGTGTCGCTCGGATTTAGTATTACGGATTCATTGTTGACCGGTTCCGTTTCGGACGGAGTCTGCGACTCGGTGATACCGCTGCTAACCGTAAACGAAACCAAATTTCCGACGTTTACAGTTGTGTTCTTTATGCTCTGATCTATTATAGTTCCGCGAGACTTTGAGTTGTTCTCCACGTAGCTGTATTTCACGCCAACGCCCTTTGATTCAAGCTCCTTTTTTACGTCGTCGATCATCTGTCCTGTGTAATCTCCGATATAAATGCCTGTCGGCGCAGACGAAGAAACAACAGAAGAAGCCGCTGCGGAACCGGACTGAGAAGATGCGGACGAGCTTCCGCTGCTGACTTTAAACGAAACCGAATTTCCAACGTTTACGTTTGTGTCCTTTATGTTCTGGCTTATGATCGTTCCTTTTGGCTTTGAATCTTGCTCATAATCTACATTTACAACAACATTCTTAGCTTCGAGCATTGATTTTACATCGTCAATTTTCTGACCTGTGTAATCTTCGATATATATCTGCTCCTGAACGGCAGATGAAGCTTCGGAAGATAATGTATCGTCGTGTGAAGCAAGATGTATCGTTACAGCGTCGCCCGGTTTTACTATCGTCTCGGCGGCAGGCTCCTGTGCAACGACAGTTCCTTCCTCAGCGTTTTCGGAAATTACGCCTGCACCGATAACGCAGTTTAATCCTGCTTCTGAAAGCTTGTCTTTGGCGTTTTCAAACGAATATGTGATCAGATTCGGAACGGCTATCTGTTCGTTATCGGGCTGCGCTGCGGAGGATACGGAGGAGCTTGAATTGCTGTTGTTTTCGTCCTTGTCAGTACGCTCAAGCTTAAAATTCTTTCCCATTATCAGGATTCCGACAATACAGATAAGTATACCCACAACGGCTGCTGCTCCTAGAAGGCGATCCTGCGGCGATTTCGTATCTATTACGTTTTGTTCTATTTGCGGATTGCTTTTCGGGGGCATGGGCGGCGCACTGCGGTAGCCGTCTTTGTATTCGTTGGCAGTTCTGACGGGCGGCTGAGTTTGTCTTTGCCCGTCAGGCGTTACATACGTCACGTTTATTGTCTGCTGTCTTGTTCTTGGCGGCTCGGACCGCGTATTTCCTGATTTTACAAGATCAAGGCTGTTTATACGAACAGGATTCGAACCGGTTTGCGGCTTTTCACTTGCAAATTTCGTTACTTCCCATGCGTCGTCGGGTCTGGTTTGCGTCTGAGTTCTGTCATCGTCATAAGAATTGATCGGACCCATTTCGGGAGGTCTTTGCATTGACATTCCGAAGCTGTTCATGCTGAGCTGTTTTCCGCAGTAAGGGCACATTCTCATATCGTCATCGAGAATATATTTGCAATTCAAACAAAATTTCATAATTCTCCTCCACCTGATGCATATATACTCTATTTTATTATACACTTCTGCGACAAGTATTTCAATGAGAATAAAATCCATTTTACATTTTTTTAACAAATCAGCGCAGAAAATAAGCGCAGAGCATTTTGCTGCCCTGCGCTTAATATACGTGTTATTTCTCGTGAACAAGCTTTCCCGTCATGTGATCGGGAATGATCTCGAACATCAGCATTCTGCCGCCGTTCTTTTCGATATCTCTTTCGATCTCCTCGTCAGAGCCTTCCGGGTAATACTTGCGCGCCATTTCGCGGACGTACCCGATAGCTTCAAAGTGATCCTCAACGATCTTTATGCGCCCGAAGATCACGACAGATCTTGCGTGGTATGACCAGTCTTCGATCTGCTGACCCTGTTCGCAAACGGTAAAGCACACCTTGTCGTCAGCCTTGACCGCGTCAAGCTTATGACCCGATTTTGCACCGTGAAAATATATCTTTCCTGTTTTTGTATCACAGAAAAAGTTTACAGGAACGGCGTAAGGATAACCGCCCTCTCCGTTAACTGCAAGTATGCCGCGTTTTTCTTTTGCAAGAACGTCGAGGCACTCTTCCTCTGTTATTTGCTGCTTTATGCGGCGCATTTTCCGAAATTCCATTTAAGAATTCTCTCCCTTCGGAGTTTTCTTTTTAAGCGTGAGCTTTTTTTCCTCGCCGTGAATAAGCCTTACAATATTTGCGTGATGCTTCGCGATAACAGAACCGCAGATGACAAACGTCATTATCGTTACCGTTACAACGTACTCAAACGGAACCTTGCCTGCTGTTTTGTAATTGTAAAAATAAGTGACGAAAAATGTGGAAATAATAATTACAACACCCGATACGATCGAGCTTATTGACACGATCTTCGTGCACAAGAACATCACAAGAAACGTTGCTACCGCGATGCCGAAAATGATCGGATTGATAACTGCAAGCAACGCTGCTACCGTAACGACGCCCTTGCCGCCCTTAAAGCCAAAGTAAACAGGGAAGATGTGACCTAAAAAGCAGCACATTCCTGCAAGATATTTTCCGTAGCCGATCAGTTCAGCCTGTTCCAGAGTCGTATTCATCGTGCTGAAAAGCAGACCGCCTATGACTACAGCGATAACGCATTTTAAAAAATCGCCGATAAACGTTATGATTCCGGCAGTCGTTCCGACTGAACGCATTACGTTTGTAAATCCGCCGTTTCCGCTGCCCATCGTGCGGATATCCTTTCCTGTAAAAGCCTTAGTTACAATAATCGCGATATTAAGACTTCCCAGCAGATAGGCAATGACCATGACAACCGCCATTTTGACGATATTCATCGGATCGGTAAATAAGCTTAGCATAGCTGTTTTTCCTTTCTTGACAGCTGCGGTTGCAGCTATTTATTTTTCTCTCCGCGTTCACGAACGACGAAATGTATCGGCGTTCCGGTCAGACCAAAGCTGTCGCGAATTCTGTTTTCGAGGTAACGCTTGTAGGAAAAGTGGAAGAGATCTGAACTGTTTACGAAGCATACGAACGTAGGCGGTTTTACGGAAGCCTGCGTCATGTAGAATATCTTTAAGCGTCTGCCCTTGTCGGTCGGCGGCTGGACGCGCGCCGTAGCCTCGGCGAGAATATCGTTGAGAACGCCTGTCTTTATCCGCATCGTGCAGGAAGCCGCAACGGATTTGATAAGCTCGAAAAGCTTGTCTACGCGCTGACCCGTTTTTGCCGATATGAATATGATAGGCGCATACGACATGAACGAAAAGTCTATTTCAAGCTTCTTGCGCATCTGATCCATAGTTTTGCCGTCTTTCTCAACGGCGTCCCATTTGTTCACGGCAATAATGCAGCCCTTGCCGGCTTCGTGCGCAAGACCTGCGACCTTTGAATCCTGCTCGGTAAAGCCTTCTGTTGCGTCAATCATTATTACGCAGACGTCGCTGCGTTCGATCGCCATTTTTGCGCGAAGAATGCTGTATTTCTCGATATTGTCGTCAACGCGGCTTTTTCTGCGCAGACCGGCAGTATCGGTAAAATTAAATTTTCCGTGTTTGTTTTCTATCAGCGTATCAATCGTGTCACGCGTTGTGCCTGCAATGTCGGAAACAATACAGCGGTCGGAGCCTGCAATATAGTTTACTAAGGACGATTTGCCGGCGTTCGGCTTTCCGATAACGGCAACGGAAATTGTATCGGAATCCTCCTCTTCCTCTTCGTCGGGCGGAAAATATTCAAAAACCGCGTCGAGAAGATCTCCCGTTCCGTGACCGTGTACACTTGATACTGCGATCGGATCGCCCAGACCGAGATTATAAAATTCGTAGAATTCAGGCTCGGGCTCGCCGATGGAATCGCATTTATTAACGCAAAGAACAACTGGTCTGCCGCTCTTTTGCAGCATTGAAGCGACCTCGGAATCAGTCGCGATAAGCCCGGCTTTTTGATCGACTACAAAAATAATAACGTCTGCCGCTTCGATAGCGACCTCCGCCTGACGGCGCATTTGAGATAAAATTATATCGTCGGAATCAGGCTCGATTCCGCCCGTGTCGATAAGAGTAAATTTTCTGTTTCGCCATTCGCATTCGCCGTATAAGCGGTCGCGCGTAACGCCCGGAGTATCGTCTACAATAGACAGGCGCTGACCAATCAGCTTGTTAAAAAGCGTAGACTTACCGACATTAGGTCTTCCGACGATAGCAGCGATCGGTTTTGACATTCGAATTTCCCCCTTCTGTATGTAGTTAATTATTGCCGAAAAGTTCTCACATACTCCATATTATTACTGTGTGAAGCAAAGAATAATGAATAAAATGTTTACAATCAGAAAAAAAGAAGGGAGGAACGTTCCTCCCTTACTTTAAGAAAAGGATCCGATCAATCCTCTGTCTTAACGATAACTTCTCTGCCGTTGTAGTAGCCGCATTCACCGCAAACTCTGTGGGGAGCTTTGTACTCGCCGCAGTTGGGGCATATGGAGAGAGCCGGAGCCTTAAGCTTCCAAACGTTGCTTCTTCTTGTATTCTTTCTTGCGTGTGATGATTTTCTCTTAGGTACTGCCATTTTAAGTTCCTCCTTATAGTTGTGTGCGCCTGAAAGGCGTTATGCTTTAGTCCAATAAGCTTTTCAGAACCTCAAGACGAGGATCTGTTTCGCGCAGATCGCAGCCGCATTCTCCTGTATTCAGGTTTTTGCCGCATTTCGGGCAAAGGCCCTTGCAGTCTTCTTTGCAAAGATGTTTTGCAGGAAGCTCCAACAGAATATCGGCAGTGACTGCCGCGTCCAATTCAATGACAAAATCGGGGGCTTCTATGTAATCGCTTTCGTTTTCACCAACGAGCGACTGAACAACAGTGTGATTAAAGCTGCTGACAAACGGGGTTATGGTTTCCTCACCGCATCTGTCGCAGGGCGCAGTGTAATCGAACTTAGCCGTAACCGCCAGATCTACGACTCCCGCACGATTTACTGCCGTTGCCGACACCTTTACCGGTGTTTTAAACGGTGTACCGCCATTGAAACTCAATTCATGCAGATCCAGATCATACTCGGCATTCCGAACCTCATCTTCTTTAAGGAAGACCTTCTTCAAATCCCAAAGCATAGCTACACCTCAATAAACACACTTGTATCCCGATCTTATCTGAAATACCGCATTTTATTATACAGGATTTTCAAACCCTTGTCAATAACAAAATAGAAAGAAAACAGGATTTTTTGTTAGGTATTTTTTGTTTGTGTTTACGTGTTATTAAATTCTGGAAGGCAGTTTGCGGTGTGGATACAAATGATCTCTTCACACTGAAGTAAGAGCGTAATTATCAGAGGCAACAAGCCGCCGAAAATGCCTGTCAGCTGAATTTATGTATGTGTAAAATAATAGTAGGCAACAAGCCGCCGGCGCGGAGACCAGCTGATTTTTCACAATAAAGTCTGGCGGAACCGTCAGCGGCGACAAGCCGCCGGAACTTCCTCCGGGCGCTTGCACGGAATTTATGTTTAAATTGACAGAATAGCGTAGGTGTGATACAATAACAATATAAGGTGGTGAGCGGAGTGAAACGGCTTGATATTGAGTTGGTCAGAAAAATTTTTCGAAGCATGACGCTGATGGACGATCTGTTTATGTCGTTATTTTTCAATGACCAGCCTGCGTGTGTTGAGGACGTGCTTGACGCAGTGCTGCCGTTTCATGTAACAGTCCAAAGTGCGAAGACTCAACAGGAGTATAGTAATTTGTACGGTCGTTCTGTGCGGTTTGATATTATAGCAAAGGATAATAACGGCAAGGTGTATAATATCGAGATCCAAAGGCTTAAAAAGGGTGCTTCACCTCAGCGTGCAAGATATCATTCGAGTATTTTGGATACTGCTATGCTGCAAAAGGGCGATGATTTTACCAAACTCCGCGAGTCGTATGTGATATTTATAACCGAAACAGATATTTTTGGCGATGATCTTCCGCTGTATCACATTGAAAGAATGATATCGGAAACAGGAAAAATATTTGATGACGGCTCTCATATCCTATATCTCAATACGGCGTATAAGGGCAGCGGAAACTCAAAAGCGGAAAAGCTTATCAGCGATTTCCTTACAGTTTCTCCCGAGAATATTCAAAGTAAAAATCTTAAAAGAAGATTTTATGACCTGAAGGTGAATCCTATGAAGAAGGAGGAAGATACTATGTGTGAACTTTTAGAACAGCTTATTAAATCTGAAAGAGATGAGAGTGCTGCGGAAGGCCGTGCAGAAGGCCGCGCGGCAGGCAAAGAAGAATCATCAAATGAGATCGCAAGAGAAATGCTCCTTTCAGGAGAAGTGCCGGTCGAAAAAATAGCAAGATTTTGCCGCCTGACTATAGAGCAGGTGCTTGCCATAAAAAAGAGTATTGCGTAAAATGAAATTAGCGATGAGCTTTTTCAATAACCGGCGGCGCGCAGACCAATTAACCGTCATGCATAAGTCCGGCGGAACCGCCCGTCGGCGCCTGCCGACCCGACAGTTCGTTTGCACCATCCTGTCGTTAAACAAAACTACGGGCATTGTTGATTATTTTCAATAGTGAATGTAATTACGGTGGTGCGGCTTTTTTAGCCGCACCTTTTTTAGGAGTGAAATAGAAATGTATACTTTAGAAACAAGTGCGGCTTTTGACAGCGCACATTTTCTCAGCGGATATAACGGTAAATGCGCTAATATTCACGGTCATCGGTGGGTAATACGCGTTGAGGTGTCAGCGCAGAATGTTCAGCAGGACGGTGAAAAACGCGGTATGCTTGTGGACTTTGGTGATCTGAAAAAAATCGTCCGTGATATTGCCGATAGTTACGACCATGCTCTCCTGTATGAAAAAGGTACGCTTAAGCCTAAAACGTATGAGGCGCTGTGTGAGGAAAATTTTAAACTTATCGCCCTCGATTATCGCCCTACTGCCGAGAATTTTGCAAAGGCGTTTTTCTGTATTTTTCAAGATAAAGGTCTTCCCGTTTCTAAGGTCACTGTGTTTGAAACACCCGATAACTGCGCTTCTTATTCGGAATAAGCTGTATAGAGGTGAATTATATGAAATATCCCATAGTTGAAACATTTTTAAGCATTAACGGCGAGGGAAGGCGCGCCGGAGAGCTTGCTTTTTTTATCAGATTAAAGGGCTGCAATCTGCGCTGCCCGTACTGCGATACAAAATGGGCGTATCTTGATGACGCGGAATGTAATTATCTCAGTGCAGAAGAGCTTTGCAGTGCTGCCGACGGCGTTGTAAACGTCACGATAACGGGCGGCGAGCCTATGCAGTACGATCTCAGCGAATTAACCGATGCGCTTATTGAAAACAATCACCGCGTTGAGATCGAAACTAATGGCAGCATTCCTATTTACGAGCTTTCAAAAAGAAAGCTCCGTCCGTCCTTTACTCTCGACTATAAGCTTCCGTCAAGCTTGATGGAAGACAAGATGGATACGGATAATTATAATTATTTAAATGAAAATGATACTGTGAAATTCGTTGTCGGCGATTTTGCCGATCTTGAAAGAGCGCGTGAAATTATAATGCAGTTCGATCTTTCCAGTCGCTGTGGTGTGTTTCTCAGCCCGGTTTTCGGCAGCATTACAGCTGCGGAGATCGTAGATTATTTAAAGGATAAGAAAATGAATAACGTCAGGGTTCAGCTCCAGCTTCATAAATATATCTGGGATCCCGAATTAAGAGGTGTGTAAAATGGATAAGGAAAAAATTGAGTATCATATAAGAGGTCTGCTTGAAGCTATAGGCGAAGACCCCGACCGCCCCGGTCTTGTTGAAACGCCTAGACGCGTTTCTGATATGTATGAGGAAATATTCGAGGGAATCGCATATTCAAACCACGATATCGCTGAAATGTTCGGCAAAACATTCGATATGGAGTACAGCTCTCAACCGTATATCGTAATGAAGGATATTACTGTTTTCAGTTACTGCGAACACCATATGGCACTTATGTACGATATGACCGTAAACGTTGCTTATATCCCGAATGGAAAGGTGTTGGGGCTGAGCAAGATCGCCCGTATCTGCGATATGGCGGCGAAACGCTTGCAGCTTCAGGAAAAGCTCGGCAGCGATATCGCCGAGATAATCGCCGAAGCTGCCGGTACAGACAGCGTTGGCGTTAAGATCACAGGCTCTCACAGCTGCATGACTGCGCGCGGAATACGAAATGTCAGCGCTCGTACAGTGACGAAAACGCTGATCGGCGAATTTAAAAGCAATAAAGATCTGGCTGATCTGCTGGATTGATCGGAGGAATACATAATGAAAGCCCTGGTTCTTTTTAGCGGCGGCGTCGATTCATCGACCTGCCTGGCTATGGCGGTAGAAAAATACGGCGCGGAAAATGTGCTTGCGCTTTCCGTGTATTACGGTCAGAAGCACATCAAGGAGCTGCTTATGGCGCGAAAGATCGTAAATCATTACGGAGTGAAATACCGTGATCTTGATATGCGTGAAATGTTCGAAAACTCGGACTGCACGCTGCTTGAAACGTCTGAGCGCGAGATCCCTAAGGAGAGTTACGCCGAACAGCTGAAAAAAACTGACGGCAAGCCCGTTTCCACTTACGTTCCTTTCAGAAACGGACTTTTCCTTTCTGCTGCGGCAAGCGTTGCGCTGTCTAACGGCTGCGAGGTGATATATTACGGCGCTCACGGAGATGACGCTGCCGGAAATGCATACCCCGATTGTTCTACAGATTTTAATGACGCTATCAGCCGCGCAATATACCTTGGCAGCGGCGGCGAGCTGAGAGTGGAAGCGCCGTTTGTCGGTCTGACAAAAGCGGACGTTGTGAAAAAAGGTCTGGAGCTTGGCGTTCCGTATGAACTGACCTGGAGCTGCTACGACGTTGGAGAGACTCCATGCGGAAAATGCGGAACGTGCCTCGACCGTGCGCGCGCTTTTGAGATAAACGGAGTTGAAGACCCGGCTGTTGCTTATTGGAGAGATAGAAATGAGAACTGAAAACGAGATAGGCAGCGTGAAAGCGCTTGGAAAAAAGACGAATTATATTTTTGATTACGACCCCGGTTTGCTTGAATGCTTTCCCAACAAGCACCCTGATAACGATTATTTTGTGAAATTCAACTGCCCCGAATTTACGAGCCTATGCCCGATTACGGGTCAGCCCGATTTTGCTACTGTGTATATTTCCTACGTTCCCGGCGAGAAAATGGTGGAGAGCAAGTCGCTGAAGCTGTATCTGTTCTCGTTCCGCAATCACGGCGATTTTCACGAGGACTGCATGAATATCATCATGAAGGACCTTATTAAGCTCATGAATCCGAAGTATATTGAGGTGTGGGGCAAATTTCTGCCGCGCGGCGGTCTTTCGATCGACCCATACTGCAATTATGGTATGGCTGGCACAAAATGGGAGCAGATGGCGTGGGAACGTCTTTCTCACCACGACCTTTACCCCGAAAAGATAGATAATAGATGATGTTTTGAAAATACTGTGCGGAAAATTACAAAATTTTCCCACAGTTTTTTTCATAAAGCTTTGACAATTTGCTGATTATAGTGTACAATACATTATGTGTATTCAGCGGCATTCGCTGCAAAATCTTTTTTTGAAGGGATTGTTACAAATGAAATATAACAGCACCACCGACAAAAATATCGTTGTGTCCGCTTCTCAGGCGATCGCTCAGGGAATTTCAACGGACGGCGGACTTTTCGTTCCTATGGAGATTCCGCAGTACAGTATTTCCGATATCAAAGCGCTCACAAAGCTCGATTACAGAGGAAGAGCAAAGAAGATCCTCGGTGATTATCTCGACGATTTCACAAAGGAGGAGATCGACGAGTGTGTTGATAAGGCTTATACCAATGAGAAATTCGGCGGCGATAACCCTGCGCCTCTTTCTTACGAAAAGTTCGGCGATACCGATATGAATATCCTTGAGCTGTGGCACGGTCCTACGTCTGCATTTAAGGATATGGCTTTGCAGATACTTCCCCATCTGCTTACTAAATCTCTGCGCAAAACGACTCCCGACAAGGAAGCTGTTATTCTCGTTGCAACATCGGGCGATACGGGCAAGGCGGCTCTCGAAGGCTTTAAGGACGTTGACGGAACAAAGATCATGGTATTCTACCCCGTAGACGGCGTCAGCCCCATGCAGAAGCGTCAGATGACTACGCAGGAGGGAAATAATGTCGCAGTATGCGCGATCAAGGGCAACTTTGACGACGCTCAGACAGGCGTTAAGAGGATCTTTACAGACTCAGAGCTTATTAAAAAGCTTGACGAAAACGGCTACCTTTTCTCAAGCGCAAACTCCATCAACTGGGGCAGACTTCTTCCGCAGATCGTTTACTATTTCTCTGCTTACGCTGAAATGGTCAACGATGGCAAGATCAAGCTCGGCGACAAGATAAACGTTGCTGTTCCGACAGGCAACTTCGGCAATATACTCGCTTCTTACTATGCGTTCAGAATGGGTCTGCCGATCAATAAATTTATCTGCGCTTCTAACTCAAACAACGTTCTTACCGACTTTATCGCAACAGGTACATACAACAAGAACCGCAGCTTCTACGCTACGATCTCTCCGTCAATGGATATTCTTGTTTCGTCTAACCTGGAAAGATTCCTCTATCATATGACAGACGGAAATGACGCTGCCGTTAAGGGATGGATGACTTCTCTCAAAACAGAGGGCGCATATTCCGTTGACAGCAAAACAAAGCAGAAGATCTCTGATATATTTACAGGCGGATTCTGCGACGACGTAATGACGCGCGAGATCATCGGCGAATTCTTCAACAAGTACGGCTATCTCTGCGATACTCATACGGCTGTTGCAGTCAGCGTTTATAAGGACTACGTTGAAAAGACAGGCGACAAAACGCCGACTGTTATTGATTCCACTGCAAGTCCCTATAAGTTCGGCAAGGCTGTTCTTGAAGCAGTTGCAAACGGCGAAGAGCTTCCCGATGACGAGTTCGAGATGGTTGACCTTCTCAGCAAAAAGACATCAACCGATGTTCCTGCTCCGCTTGCCGCTCTTAAGAGCAAGCAGACACGCTTTACCACAGTCTGCGCAAAGGAAGATATGGCAGACTTCGTTCTCGGTACATTGGGAGTAAAATAATGTCACTGTACGTTTTGGGCGATACGCACCTTTCATTTGGTGTAGATAAACCCATGGATATTTTTTACGGCTGGACAAATTACGTCGGTCAGCTTGAAAAAAACTGGAGAAATATCGTAAGCGATGAGGATACTGTGCTTCTTGCAGGAGATATCTCCTGGGGTATGAGTCTGGAAGAAGCGCTGCCCGATTTTCGCTTTATAGACGGTTTGCCCGGAAAAAAGCTGATACTAAAGGGCAATCACGACTACTGGTGGTGTACTAAAACGAAAATGGATAACTTCCTTGCCGCCAGCGGCATAAGCACCGTTTCTTTCTTATATAATAATGCATACAGGATCGGTGAAATATCCGTTTGCGGTACGCGCGGCTGGTTTTACGACGCCCACGGCGAACACGATGAAAAGGTAGTAGCCCGTGAAGCAGGAAGACTAAAAATGTCTTATGAAGCGGCAAAAAAGCTCGGCGGCGAGGTTATAGCATTTCTGCATTATCCGCCTGTTTACGCAGGAAGAGAATGCCCCGAAATGATGGACGCACTGCTCGAATGCGGGATAAAGCGCTGTTATTATGGGCATCTTCACGGGAAGAGAAATCACGAATCCGCCACCACAGGGCCGTACAGAGGAATAGATTTCAGCCTGATATCAAGCGACTACACAAAATTCAAACCCATTCCGGTCCGGGCAGCGCCCGGAGGCAATTCCGCCGGGTAGGCGCCCGGAGACAGTTCCGCCGGGTAGGCACCCGGAGACAGTTCCGCCGGGTAGGCGCCCGGAGACAGTTCTGCCGGGTAGGCGCCCGGAGACAGTTCTGCCGGGTAGGCACCCGGGGGCAATTCCGGGATAGTTAACAGTAAGCTATACATTATGCCGCGCCGGGAATTGTGTGTGTAGGATATTAGAACTTTATATTTATAAATAATATAAATACCAAGCCGAAAACGCGGCGATCAACTATCTGTCATACAAAAGTAAAAACGGAACCGTCAGCGGCGACACGCCGCCGGAACCGTCAGCGGCGACACGCCGCCGCTGCAATGGTTACAGAAAATTCATAAAAAAGGTAGATTTATTCTTACTTTTATGATATACTAATCAAGTTAGCCGTGCGCTGCGGCGACAGACGCGCGGAATATTATACATATGCGAGAGCATTCAGGAGGAACAGAAGAAATGGAATTAAAAAATGTAAATAAGGTCGATACAAATAAAGTCGAGCTTGAAATCGCTGTTGACGGCGAAACATTTACAAAAGCTATCAATAAGGTTTTCAAGCGTCAGTCTAAGAATATTTTGATCCCCGGATTCAGAAAGGGCAAGGCGCCGCGTTCCGTTGTCGAGAAGATGTACGGCAAAGAGGTTTTCTATGAGGACGCTATGAAGGAAGTTTACCCCGAAGCTGTTCAGGAAGCAGCAGACGAGGCTGAGCTCCGCACAGTTCCCGACAGAGTAGAGCTTGACGTTGTGGAGGTATCAGAGGATGGCTTTACATTTAAGGTAAAGCTCACAACATACCCCGAGGTTACGATCAGCGACTATAAGGGCATCGAGATCGAAGCTCTGTCCGACGAGGTAACAGACGAGAAGATCGACGAGGAAATCCTCAACGCACGCAAGAGAGCAGGTTCTATCCAGACAATTACAGACAGAGCAGTAGAGAAGGACGATACGGCTGTTATCGACTTTGAAGGCTTTAAGGACGGCGAGCCGTTTGAAGGCGGTAAGGGCGAGATGTACAATCTCGTTATCGGCAGCGGCAACTTTATCCCCGGCTTTGAGGATCAGATCATTGGTCACACAACAGGCGAGGAGTTTACAGTCAACGTAACATTCCCAGAGGAGTATCAGGTTCCCGAGCTTGCAGGTCAGCCCGCAGAGTTTAAGGTAAAGCTTCATGAGATCAAGGCAAGGATCCTTCCCGAACTTGACGACGAGTTCGTACAGGACGTAAGCTCAGAGTCCGAAACGGTTGAGCAGTACAGAGAAGAGATCTCCAAGGAGCTTGCAGAAACATTGAAGCAGCAGAGAGAAACAGATATCTCCAATAAGCTTGCAGACGCTCTTTCCGAGAAGGTAGAGGGTGAGATTCCTCAGGCAATGTACGACAACCGCGTTACAGATATGCTTAAGGAAACAGAAATGCGCCTTCGTCAGCAGGGTCTTGATATGAACCTTTACATGCAGTACACAGGCATGACAGAGGATCTTCTCCGCGAGCAGTATGCAGAGGATGCAGAGAAGCAGGTAAAGCTCAGACTTGCTCTTGAAAAGATCGCAGAGCTTGAAGCTATCGAGCCGACAGCAGAGGAGCTTGACGAGGAGTACGGTAAGCTTGCAGAGATGTATAAGCTTGACGTTGAGAAGGTTAAGGAGCTTGTTCCCACAGAGGATATTACAAGAGATGTATCTGTTTCCAAGGCAATGAATCTCGTTAAGGAAAACGCAAACATTAAGTGATATAATAAATAACATTACATCAGACTGCCGGATAAGATCTCTGTTCGGCAGCCTATGTGCAATTTGATCTAATCTCTTTTTTCAGAAAAAGAGTATAATTTTCCGTCAGCCGACTAAAATGTAACTGTGAGAAAAACAGCTGTCAGACTGTGGCATAAACAAAGGGCAAAATAGAATTCGACAGAGTTAAGAAGTTTATTCTTACGCATACAATTATCGGCGCGGAAACCAATTGAATATTAATACAAAGTAAAATCGGAACAGCCCCCGGGCGCCTGCCCGGTGAAAGGATATGATTATAATATGGCATTAGTACCTTATGTAGTAGAACAAACAAACAGAGGAGAGCGCTCTTACGATATTTATTCCAGACTTTTAAACGACAGAATCGTAATGCTTACAGACGAAGTAAACGATGCGTCGGCAAGCGTTGTCGTTGCACAGCTTTTATACCTTGAGGGTCAGGATCCCACTAAGGATATAAGCCTTTACATCAACAGCCCCGGCGGAAGCGTAACGGCAGGTATGTCTATCTTCGATACAATGCAGTATATCAAATGCGACGTTTCTACGATCTGCATGGGTATGGCGGCTTCTATGGGCGCATTTCTTCTTGCTGCCGGAACAAAGGGAAAAAGACTTTCTCTTCCTAACAGCGAGATCATGATCCACCAGCCTCTCGGCGGTGCAAAGGGGCAGGCAACCGAGATCGAGATCGCCGCAAAGCACATTCTCCAGACTAAGAAAAAGCTCAATACTATTCTTGCAGAGCGCACAGGTCAGCCTTACGACAGAGTAGTTGCCGACACAGAGCGCGATAACTGGATGACAGATCAGGAAGCGATGGAATACGGTCTTATCGACAAGGTGATCGAGCACAGATAATTCCAATTAATAATTAACGACTCATTAGGGGAGCATTTGATAGTTATGCCGAGCAGAAATAATAACAGCGACAAAAGGGTAACATGCTCATTCTGCGGAAGATCGCAGGACGAGGTAGCAAAGATGATCGCAGGTAATGGCGTGTATATCTGCGATTCCTGCATCACTTTGTGCAGTTCGATCCTGGAAGAAGAAAAAAGCGTTAAAAGCAGGATCGGCAGGGGCAGATCGGGTTCGTCAAAGCCGAACCTTATAAAGCCCGAGGAAATGAAAAAATATCTTGACGAATATGTAGTCGGTCAGGACGAAGCGAAAAAAACGCTTTGCGTCGCCGTTTACAATCACTATAAAAGAATACGTTCGGCAGATTCCGGAGAGATCGACAAGAGCAATGTCGTACTTCTCGGCCCTACAGGCGTCGGAAAAACGCTGCTTGCATCAACGCTTGCAAAGGCGCTTGACGTTCCGTTTGCCATCGCCGACGCAACTACGCTTACAGAAGCAGGCTACGTAGGCGAGGACGTTGAGAATATTCTTCTTCGTCTTATTCAGGCTGCCGACAACGATATCAAAAGAGCCGAGCAGGGCATCATCTACATCGACGAGATCGACAAGATCGGAAGAAAATCCGAGAATCCGTCTATAACAAGAGATGTCAGCGGCGAGGGCGTACAGCAGGCTCTTCTGAAAATCGTAGAAGGTACGATTGCAAACGTGCCGCCCCACGGAGGCAGAAAGCATCCGCAGTCGGAATATTTAAAAATTAACACGAAAAATATTCTCTTCATTTGCGGCGGTGCTTTTGACGGACTTGAAAAGGTCATTGAAAAGAGAAAAAGCTCTTCCTCTATGGGCTTCGGCGCAGAAGTCCACAGCAAGGATGAGTTCCGCAAGTCCGATTGGATGGGCGAGGTCGTTTCTCACGATCTTGTAAAATTCGGAATAATTCCGGAGCTTGTCGGGAGACTTCCCGTAATAGCGGCGCTTCATCCGCTTGACGAGGATTCTCTTGTTTCTATCCTCACCGAGCCGAAAAATTCCATCATCACTCAGTACAAAAAGCTGTTTGAAATGGATAATATCAAGCTGCGCTTTACCGATGACGCGCTTCGTGCTATTGCTCAGAAAGCGATCAAGCAGGAAACAGGCGCAAGAGGACTTCGCGCTATTATGGAGGACGTTCTCGGCGAACTGATGTTTACATCGCCGTCAGATGAAACTATCACGAAGATCACTATCGGCGAGGACTGCGTAAACGGTCTTGATGTTGCAGATATCGAGAGAGATCTTTCAAAGCGCGTAAAGCAGATCAGTGAAGAAAAGAAAGACTCCGCATCTTAATGATAAGGCAGTCTTTTTATACGATATTCCGCGCCCTTTTTAAAAGGGCGTGTTCTGCTAATTTTTTTATTTATTCCCGGGGTACGTCCGGATAACATATTTTAATAACAGATTTTAACCGGAGCATGACTAATACTGATACCTATAAAAAGCAGACAAATTATTTAGTTTGAATTCTATGGGTATTAGGAAAAACTCTGCTCAAAAGGGAGATCATATGATAGAAAGAATGAAGGAAATAGAGGGTTATACCGCCGCTGAGGTCGGAGTTATCCCTGTGCTGCCGCTGCGCGGTCTTGTTGTTTTTCCGAATTCCATTATTCATCTGGAGTTGGGCAGAAGCGTATGCATTTCCGCCGTAAACTCAGCAATGAACGGAAACAGACTTATTTTCGTAACGGCGCAGAAAAATCCCCTTGTAGGAAATCCCGATCCGAAGGAAATATATCAGATCGGAACACTGGCAAAGGTAATTCAGACCGTTCGTCAGGCGGATCACACGCTGAAGGTGGTGCTTGAAGGCACTGCACGCGCCGCTGCCTACGACATCAAGAGTGAAAAGCTCTACATGAGAGCCGACGTTGTAAAGTATTCGCTCGACGAACAAGAGCCGACAAAGGAGCAGATCGCAAGACTGCGCCTGGTCAAGGTGATTTTTTCAGATTACGCAGAGCTTACTCCGAAGATTCCGAAGGATATCGAATACCGCGTAAAAATGGAGAATTCTCCCGAGAAGATCACCGACTTTGTTGCTTCAAATTCGATCATAGATTTTGAAGCTAAGCAGGAGCTTCTTGAAGAATTCAATATCGAACGCCGCCTTGATATGATGATCGCGATGCTTAAGAGCGACATTGAGATATTGTCAATTCAGCGCAATATAATGGAAAGAGCCAACGAGCTTATGGAGGAGGGACAGAAGGAATACTTCCTCCACGAGCAGATAAAGGCTATCCGCGAGGAGCTTGGCGAAGAGGATATCGAAGAGGAAGCCGACGATTTTAAAGAGAAGATAGAAGCGCTTAGTGTTCCCAAAGAGGTCAAAGAGCCTCTGCACAAGGAGTGCGGAAGACTGAAAAAGCTGCCTGATTCATCTCAGGAAGCTTTTACACTGCGAACATATCTCGAAACGTGCCTGGAGCTTCCCTGGAACAAGTCCTCTAAAGATAAGATAGACATAAAATCGGTCGAGCGTGCGCTTGAAAAGAACCATTACGGTCTTACTAAGGTCAAGGAGAGGATCGTTGAATATCTGGCGGTCAGAAAGCTTTCTCCCGACGTTAAAGGTCAGATACTTTGCTTTGTAGGCCCTCCCGGCGTGGGTAAAACTTCTATCGCGCAGTCGATAGGCGCGGCGATCGGCAGAAAAGTAGAGCGCGTGGCGCTGGGCGGCGTTCATGATGAAGCGGAGATCCGCGGTCACAGACGCACCTACATAGCTGCGATGCCCGGAAGAATAATCTCCGCCGTAAAAGCGGCAGGTACGAATAATCCGCTTATTATTCTTGACGAGATCGACAAGCTTGCAAACGATTACAAGGGCGACCCGACAAGCGCGCTGCTTGAAGTGCTTGACCCCGAGCAGAACAATACTTTCAGAGATCATTACATTGATCTTCCGTTTGACCTCAGCCGCGTAATGTTTATAACAACGGCGAACGACAAAAGCTCTATCCCCGCGCCGCTTAAGGACAGAATGGAGATCATAGATATCGGCAGCTATACGCGTGAGGAAAAATTCCATATCGCGAAAAAGCACCTTATCCCCAAGCAGCTTAAAAACTGCGGTCTGACCTCTGCGCAGTGCAAATTCTCTTCTTCGGCGATCTACGCAATAATAGACGGCTATACAAGCGAAGCAGGCGTGAGAAATCTTGAAAGAACGATCGCTTCTGCTATGCGCAAGGCTGCAAAGGGCGTTGCAGAGGGCGCGGAAGAAGAAAAGGTATATAAATTTGACTCCAAAAATATCGAGGATTACCTCGGACCGCGCAGGTATAAGGACGATGATCTTCCCGACAAGCATTCTGTCGGTCTTGTGAACGGACTTGCATGGACGGCGGTCGGCGGCGTAACTCTTCCGATAGAAGCAGTTGCCGTTCCCGGAACAGGCAAGATAGAGATAACAGGTTCTCTCGGAAACGTGATGAAGGAGTCGGCAAAAATTGCCGTGACCTGCGTTCGTGCAAGAGCTGAATCTCTCGGCATTTCCGCGGATTTCCACAAGACAAATGATATCCACGTTCATGCGCTGGAGGGCGCGGTTCCGAAGGACGGACCGTCCGCAGGTATTACGATGACGACTGCGATCGTTTCTGCGCTTACAGGCAGGCCGGTAAACCGCTTTGTCGCAATGACCGGAGAGGTTTCTCTTCGCGGACGTGTTCTGCCGATAGGCGGCTTGAAGGAAAAAACGATGGGTGCGCTCAAAGCAGGCGTTAAGACGGTTATTATTCCGAAGAAGAACGAATCAGATCTTCACGAGGTAGACGCGGCTGTTAAGGAAAAGCTGAACATTATCCCTGTGGAAACGATAGACGATGTTTTCGAGATCGCTTTCACGCTTGATTCGACATATGAAAAAGAACCTGTAAAAAAACCGGCAAGAAAGAAGAAAACGACGAAGTCTGAAAAGACAGAGGATAAACCTGCAGTTACAGCTGATATATAAGAGCCCACAAAGGAGTGATCCTATGAATTTCAACAAAGCAGAATTTGAATTTGCCGTCGGCGCTGCTTCACAGCTAAAGCCATCGGAGCTGCCCGAGGTCATTTTTTCCGGGCGAAGCAACGTAGGTAAATCGTCGCTAATAAATAAGCTCGTCAACCGAAAGGCGCTTGCAAGAGTGAGCGCCACACCGGGCAAAACCGCTACGATCAATTTTTTCAGGGTAGACGAATTCCATCTCGTCGATCTTCCCGGCTACGGTTACGCGAAGGTTTCCAAATCGGAGAAGGATCGCTGGGCAAAGCTTATGGAGGGCTATTTCAATCAGGACAGGCGTTTTGCGCTTGTCGTACAGATAGTTGATATGCGCCATGCGCCGTCTAAGGACGATATGAACATGATAGACTATCTTTATCAAAGAGAGCTGCCCTTTATCATAGTGCTGACGAAAAAGGATAAGCTGAAAAAAACTCAGCAGCAAAAGCGCCTTGCCGAGCTAGAGCAGGAGCTTGCGGACTACAGCGATGTTCCGAAATTTCCGTTCTCGGCCGTGACCGGAGAAGGCGCGCAGGAGATAAGGGAATACATTGAAAAATGTGTAAATGAAGAAGCGGAAACGCTTTGTTAAATTTCTATAAATTTTTCATATCTGGGTTTGACATAACACCGGGAACAATGTAAAATAGATATGTTGAAAAGCTGAAGATCTGCGTAAATTAACGCGTATATCGCTTTACATCATAATAAAACGTATTCAACGCGCTTTACCGAAAAGCACCTCTGCCGAATTATCTGCAAAAGTGCCGACGGTAAAGCGCTAATTGTGAACTTAATGCCGCATTGGATTTATAAAGACAATATTTTTATTTATATACAGAACAGTAAAAGGCGGCTGATGCTGCCGATGAAATCGGAGGAAATCGTATGAAAAGGATAGCTGCCGTAATTTTAGCGATCGGCATGTTGCTTTCGGCGACTTCATGCAATATGATAGTTAAGGAAGGGGAGGAGCAGTTCGACTACCCCGTTACGATCGGAAATCTTGTTTTGGAGCAGGCGCCGCAGAATATCGCGGTGCTGAGCGAGAATATTGCCGATGTCGTTATCACCTGTGGATTAGACGGCAAGCTTGCCGCTCGCAGTGATTCATGCACGCAGGAATCTTTGTCAATACTTCCGTCGGTAGGAACTCCGGACAGCCCCGACATAGGCGGTTTGCAGCAGCTTGGCGTTGACCTGGTGCTTGCCGATTGCAGTCTTAGCGATGAATCGGCGGAAAGGCTTGAAACGCTTGGGATAAATTCCCTTATCATAAAGCCTGCAAATGATATTACCTCATTGAGCAAGCTGTACAACAATGTCGCTGCCGCAGCAGCAGGCGGATATAACGGAAAAATGCAGGCGATGAGCAGCTTTGAAGCTCTTCGCGGTTCACTTGATACTATCAAGGCGAATACTTCTGAAAGCAACGTCGTTGCAACTACGTGCTATATTTATGATCTCGGTGAAGACGAATGCACAGTTGCTTACGGCAATGATTTTGCAAATCAGCTTTTTGAATATGCTTCTCTTACGAATATCGCAGCAGCCGATGATGACGGCGTTATCGGGATCGATACGCTTTTAAAGGGCAATCCCGACAGTATTTTCTGCGACACAGGCGTTTACGAAAAGCTTGCCGAAAACAAAGATCTTAAATCGCTTAAAGCGCTGACAGGCGGCACTGTTTATGAGCTGCCAAAAAAATATCTTAGTCTGCAAGGGTCGACCTGCGTTCAGACAACAGATTATATCGCTGCAAAAACTCACAAGGATTACGAGCAAACTCAGGGCTGGCCGGAGGAATTCAGCGCAAAGAAGACCGAGCCGCCATATGTTGCGCCTTTTGAGCCTAAAAAGGGTATATTCTACACCGTTGGCGAAAACTATGAGCCTATCAAGGCGATCGAGGAAAGACTTATTGGTCTGGGATATATGGAAGGCAGTGCCGACACAATGTTTACCGCAGAAACAGCGGAAGCTATCAGCGCCTTCCAGTCTTCAAACTCGCTCACCGTTACCGGAATTGCCGATTACGAAACACTGACTGTTCTGCTTTCATCAAAAGCAATTTCAAAATCGGATTCCGAAGAGGTTTCCGTAACGATCGACTAAGTCGGCATGCACCGACAGGCAGTTCCGGCGGCGTGTCGCCGCTCACTGTTCCGATTATACTATGAGGTGACGGGAAATTGGTTTCCGCGCCGATAGTATCATTAATGATCAGTCTGATATTATATTTTTAATTATTATAATTATTCTGGATTTCCGTGAGAGTTGTTTTCTCACGGGAATTTTTTTGGAGAAAAATAATCTGTGATGTTCGTGTGAAAATGTTGACTATGACTCAAATGAATGAGAGTAAGTTCATTATTTTGCAATATTATATGTGAAAAATTGCAATATTATTTTAAAATCCTGCTTTTTACGGAGAAATTTACAGCTTTTTTGAATTTTTTTCAAAAAAAATTGAAATTGCCTATTGCAATTTCACTTAGATAGTGCTATACTCTAAGGGTAGTCTTCAACTGAATATATTTCAGTTAATTTTTTGTGGAGGATGATTACAATGGCATTGAAAAATGAGTATTTGGTAAATCTTCTTGAAACAGTTAAGAAGCGCAATGCAGGCGAGCCTGAGTTCCTTCAGACTGTAACAGAGGTATTTGAAAGCATCGAGCCCGTGATCGACCAGCGCCCCGACCTTATTGAGTCCGGCGTAATGGAGCGTATTGTAGAGCCCGAAAGACAGATCATGTTCAGAGTTCCGTGGGTTGATGACAACGGCAAGGTTCAGGTAAACCGCGGATTCAGAGTTCAGTTCAACTCTGCGATCGGTCCTTACAAGGGCGGTCTTCGCTTCCACCCCTCCGTATATCTTGGTATCGTTAAGTTCTTAGGCTTTGAGCAGATCTTCAAGAACAGCCTTACATCGCTTCCCATGGGCGGCGGCAAGGGCGGCTCTGACTTTGACCCGAAGGGCAAGTCTGACGCTGAGGTTATGCGTTTCTGCCAGAGCTTTATGACAGAGCTTTATCGTCACATCGGACCGAACCTTGATGTTCCGGCAGGCGACATCGGCGTAGGCGGCAGAGAGATCGGTTTCCTCTTTGGTCAGTACAAGCGTCTTAAGAATGATTTCTCGGGCGTTCTCACAGGCAAGGGCCTTGAGTACGGCGGATCTCTTATCCGTCCTGAGGCAACAGGCTACGGCGCAGTTTATTATACACAGAATATGCTCAACTACTTCAAGGACGAGGTTAAGGGCAAGACATTCGTAGTATCCGGCTTCGGTAACGTTGCTTGGGGTACAATCAAGAAGGTAAACGAGCTTGGCGGCAAGGTAGTTACAATTTCCGGCCCTGACGGCTATGTTTACGATCCCGATGGCATCAGCACAGACGAGAAGGTAGATTACCTCCTCGAGATGAGAGCTTCCTGCCGTGACTGCGTTAAGGATTACGCAGATAAGTTCGGCGCTCAGTTCTTCCCGGGCGAGAAGCCGTGGGGCGTTAAGGCTGACGTTCTCATGCCCTGCGCAACTCAGAACGAGGTTGGCATGGCAGAGGCTGAGAAGATCGTTGCTAACGGCGTTAAGTACTACGTTGAGGTTGCTAATATGCCTACTTCCAACGAAGCAGTTGCATACCTCAAGGAGAACGGCGTTATCGTTGCTCCTTCTAAGGCAGTAAACGCAGGCGGCGTTGCAGTTTCCGGTCTTGAGATGTCTCAGAACTCCATGCGTTACAACTGGACAGCAGAAGAGGTTGACGAGAAGCTTAAGGGCATTATGGCTAACATCTTCAATGCAAGCGTTGAAGCAGCTAACAAGTATGGTCTTGGCGACGACCTCGTAGCAGGCGCTAACATCGCAGGCTTCCTCAAGGTTGCAGAGGCTATGAAGGCTCAGGGTGTAGTTTGATTTTAAACTGATATACACGAGTTGTTAGTGTGTATTCCTATGTGCCTTATAGCTACGGATAGTTGGTATCATCGTTATATAGGCTTTAACGCTTTACGTGAATCAATGTAAAATATCCGTACAAATGCATATAAATATTTGCTAATAAAATCTCCATAATAAACACTCTTTGTATCCGCTCACGGTTTGCTCCTATGACCGTGGGCGGATATCTTTCTGCTTGTAAACAAAAAAATCGTCATTTTACTGAATTTAAGATGATATTTCTGTTCAAAACAGAGAAAATATTGTAATGTTTGACACTTGTTAACAATGTTTTTATGTGATAAAATAATATTAACAGAAAATCGATACTTTGGGGGAGAAAGAATGGGTCATTCAAAACGCAGTACCGAAGCTTTCAAAAGCAAAGCAAAAAAGGCAGATAAGCCGGAATTCTCTAAAAGAGACACGGCGGTCGTTAAGGGAATGGCTATTTTGTTTCTTGTAGCTTACCATTGTTTTTCTTCAAAGGAACGTTTGAACGGATGTGACGTCAGCTTTTATCCGCTTTCGCAGGAGATATGCTTTAAAATCTTTGAAAGCATGAATATCTGCGTAGGAATGTTCGCGTTTTTATCTGCATACGGTCTGACAAAGACCATGAAATTTAAAAATCCGCTCCTTAACACAACTGCTAAGGAAAATACGGAGTTTGTTACAAAAAGAACTGTCTCCCTGATCGGAGCATTTTTTATGCCGTTTGTTATAGGGCTGACAACATCGCTTTTTATAAAGCACTATAATCCGTATGGTCAGGGTGCGGCAAAGATATTAAACATCATTCTTGATATGCTCGGACTTGCCGGGCTTCTGCACACGCCTTTGCTAATAGGAACATGGTGGTACATGAGCTTTGCTCTTGTTATTATTTTTCTGATTCCGTTTACAGTTGCTCTTTACAAAAAATTCGGAGTTCTGTGTCTGATACCTTACGCAGTTCTGCCGGTGCTGTTTTATCATGAGTTTATAAGCAGTGACAAGCTCGATAATATGACGCGCTGGCTGCTGACGATTCCTGTTGGCGTGATTTTTGCCGACTGCGATATTCTTGAAAAATGTAAACAGAGCAGCCTGGTAAAAAACAGAGTGCTAAGCAAGCTTATCAAGCTAGTTATTTTCACTGCTGTTCTGATCATTATGCTAAAGCTCAGGAATTATTCATGGGGCAAGGAGAAGTTTTATTACTACATAAGCACCATCGTTCCTGTGTTTTTTGTATATTATATGTATGAATTCATCACAGATATCCCCGTGCTGAATTCCGTGCTTGCTTTTTTGGGAAAGCACTCTTCAAATATTTTCTTTATGCACACGTTCATCAGGGCAATATGGTTTCCGAAATTTACGTATTCATTCGGACATGCCTTTTTTACATACATTTTTATGTTGGGATTTTCGCTTGCAATATCAATGGCTATAATGGAAATTCAAAAGCTTCTTGGCTGGGATAAATTAATTAAGAAATTAACGCAAAAAATTCTTTGCTTTGAAAACAAGATGTTTTCATACTGATAATCGGAGGAAATGCCTTGGAAAAGATAGATTTCGTCATGATCTGGGTAGACGGAAACGACCCTGCGTGGCAAAGGGAGAAAAATCTTTACGATAAATCAAACAAGAGCGGCGACAGCACCGAGGTGCGCTACCGCAGTTGGGATAATTTGCAGTATTGGTTTCGCGCGGTAGAAAAATTTGCACCTTGGGTAAATAAGATCCATTTCGTAACATGGGGTCATTTGCCCGAGTGGCTCGATACAAGCAATCCGAAGCTCAATGTTGTGAACCATAAGGACTATATTCCCGAAAAGTATCTGCCTACGTTCAATGCAAATACGATAGAGCTTAATCTGCACAGGATAAAGGGATTAGCGGACCAGTTTGTCTATTTCAACGACGATATGTTTATTACTGCGCCTGTTGAACCGACAGATTTCTTCGACAATGGCAGACCTCTTGATACGTATGCGCTTGATGCGATCTTCTTTGGAAAAAAAAGTGCGGGACACTTTAACGGCAACGATATCGAGATCATAAACGCTCATTTCGATCGCCGTAAGGTCATGAAAAAGGATTTTGCAAAGTGGTTCACGCCGAAAAACGGACTTAAAAGACTTATCAAAACTACGGCCCTTACTCTCTGGCCGTGGTTCCCTGGAATGTATTACAGCCATTTGCCGAGCAATTTTCTGAAAAGCACATATGAAAAACTCTGGGAGCTTGAGGGCGAGGAACTTGACGCGACCTGCAGCGATAAATTTCGCACGAAGAGCAACTGTAATCAGTGGCTTATTAAATACTGGCAGCTTGCAGAGGGCATTTGCAAGCCGAAGGGAATTAAGGACGGAATGTGCTTCCACATAAAGGATTCCCTTTTTGAAGAAATGCTTGGTGCAATAGAGAAGGGAAAGTACAAGCTTATCTGTATCAATGATACTGTGAATACAAGCAATTTTGAACTGCAGAAGCAGCAGGTAATTGACGCATTTGAAAAGCTGCTGCCCGAGAAATCGGGTTTTGAGAAGTAATGATAAGGAGTTTGTAATGGGAAAAGAAAAGAAGAAAGAGTACAAGTTTAAATTTTCGATCGTGATCCCCGTGTATAACGTTGAAAATTATCTGAAAGAAACGGTAGATTCGGTAATAAATCAGACGATCGGTTTTAAGGATAATATCCAGATAATCCTTGTCAATGATGGCAGTCCCGACAACAGCGAGGCTATCTGCAAGGAATATCAGAAAAAATATCCCGACAACATTGTGTATGTTCTCCAGGAAAACGGCGGAGTTTCGAGTGCACGCAACAACGGTATCAATTATATCGAAGGAAAATACACTAATTTTCTCGATTCCGATGACTGCTGGAAAAAGGACGCTCTTAAGCTGATCTATGATTTCTTTGAGGAAAACTATGACGAGATCGACGTTGTTGGCGCAAGAAAGAAGTTCTTTGACGCTGCAAACGGCTACCATCATCTTGATTACAAATTTCGTGGAACAAGAGTTATTGATCTTCTCTCAAATTACGAGATGATCCAGATGGACGTTACCGGCTCTGTTATCAAATCGAGCGCGATAGGCGATATTCGTTTTTCTACCAATCTTAAGTATGGCGAGGACGCACAGTTTATTAACTCCATAATTCTTGATAAGTGCAAGATCGGCGTAGTTGCTGAGGCGATCCACCTTTACAGAAAAAGAGCCGATGAATCGTCCGCACTGCAAAACGAGCTTAAATCGGAAAGCTATTATTTCGATTCCCCGAAATATTTCCACAACGATCTTATTCAGCAGTCGCTAAAACGCTACGGCCGCGTGCTTGAATTCATTCAGTATACGGTAATGTACGATCTTCGCTGGAGACTCGGCAAGGAGATCGCCGGAATGCTTCCGATCGAGAAGCTTGAGGATTATAAAAATATTATAAATCAAACTCTGTCATACATCGACGACAGAATTATCCTTGTTCAGAAAAACATGGGCGTTGGCGCTAAGGTCTACGCTCTGAATATCAAGTATAAAACCGATGTTACAAAGGCTCTTATCAGCGATCACGGCAAGCTTTACTACGATAACATCTGTCTGATGAACCTTATGGACGTTCGTTCTCTGCTTATCTTTACCTTCATGGAGATCAAGGACGACGTGCTGTACATCGAAGGAAAAGATAATCTTTTCCTTAACATTGAGGACTATACCTTTTACGCAAAGCTCAATGGCAAGGTTTACGAGCCTGTTCGCTACAAAACAGAAAAGTACGATACTCAGATCCTCGGCTTTAAAGCTTTTGAGGGTAAGGGCTTTAAATTTGAGATCCCTGTTAAAAAGGGCAGGGAAGACGGCATTGAGTTCTTTATTGTATTCAAGAAGACGTATGTTACAAGAATTTACTTTGCAATGGGTAAATTCGCTCATATTCCGTCAAGCGGCAAGGACGCGGGCTTCTACTGCACAGGCGACTATATTCTTCGTGTAAAGGGCAAGACGCTTAAAATCATTCCCTACAAAAAGCGCCGTCATCTTAAATATGAGCTGGAATACTGGGATCTTCTCAGAAAGTCGAAGCGCAGCTATCTTATCAAATCGCGTTTCCTCTATTACCTTATGCGTCCGTTCAATAAGCATGTATGGCTTATTTCAGACCGCCCGAACAAGGCAGGCGACAACGGTGAGCATTTCTTCCGTTATGTTCAAAGCGTTCAACACCGCGGTATAAAGCCGTATTTTGTTCTTCAGAAGGACAGCGAGGACTACGAGAAGATGTCTAAGGTCGGCAAGATCATCGACTTTGATTCCGTTAAGTTCCGCCTTATGACGCTGCAAAGCGAAAATGTCATTTCATCTCAGGCGAGCGAATATGTGCTCAATCCTTACGGCGGCGATTACAAATTCATGTCCGACCTGTACAACTACAATTTCGTATTTTTACAGCATGGTATTACAAAAGACGATATTTCGGGCTGGCTTAATAAGACGAACAAAAATATCAAGCTTTTTGTAACTGCCGGAAAGCCGGAATACAAGTCTATCATTGACGGCGAGTATTTCTACGATGAAGAAGTTGTAAGACTGACAGGCTTCCCGAGATTTGACAACCTTGCAAGAATGGCAAAGGACGTTAAGAAAAAGATCCTTATCATTCCTACATGGCGTAAAACTCTCGATAAGTGCGTTGACCCGAAAACCGATACCAGTGTTTATTACGATAAGTTTAAGGAAAGCGATTTCTTTGCGTTCTATAACGGTCTTATCAACAACGAAAAGCTCATTTCCTGCATGAAAAAGCACGGCTATGAGGGCTTGTTCTGCCTTCATCCGCTTTTTGCACAGCAGTATGTTGATTTCACCGAAAATGACGTTTTCAAGGTAAATCACGGCTATGTTGATTATCAGACTCAGTTCGCTCAGTCTGCTCTCCTCGTTACAGACTTCTCCAGCGTATTCTTCGATTTCGGTTACCTGAAAAAGCCTGTTGTATATTCTCAGTTCGATAAGGACGAGTTCTTTAAGGGTCACTCATACTCCGAGGGCTATTTCAGCTACGAAGACAATGGCTTCGGACCTGTTTGCCGCGATCTTGAAAGCACTGTAAACGCGATCTGCGGTTACATTGAGAACGACTGCAAAAACAGTGAAAAATATATCAAGAGGATTGAGGATTTCTACCCGTTCTTTGACGACAACAGCTGTAAGAGAGTATACGATGACGTACTCAGACTCAGTGAATAATACTGCAAAAACACGCTCCCTGCACCGGACGGACAGGGAGCGCATATATTTATTATTTTGAGGGGGTCATAATATGTCCAAAAAGAAGCAGCAAACGACGCTGCACCGAAACGGAAAAATAGAGCTTCTGCGCTTTGTTTTCGCTTTCTTTGTTGCATTTTTTCATTTGGGCTGCTCTGTAGAGCATAGCAGCGAGAAATTCAAAACCGGATATATGGCGGTTGAGTTTTTCTTTTTGGTAACGGGCTATCTTATGGCTAAATCTTTGTCAAAAGAACTTACAGATAATAGTTCCCAGGGAAACGAGCGGCTGATAAATACAAGTCTTTCATTTGCGTGGAAAAAGTATACGTCGTTTATTTATACTTTTTTGGCGTCTGTCGTTTTTACCTCGGCTGCGTGGATTAATTATTACGACCTTTCTGCAAAGGAATGGATCCTGAAAATGGCAGACGCTGTTCCTACATTTCTGCTTTTGCCCGTGTTTGGCTTCAAAACTGCACCTTGGTACATACCTACATGGTATCTTTCTGCAATGATGGTAACGGTCGTTATATTGACGCCGATACTTTTAAAGCACGGGAAGTTCTATTCTCTTTACGCTGCGCCTGTTCTGTCGTTGGCAATGCTAGGTTTTATTTATCGCTCAAAAGGTTATTTTGACGTTAACGGCGACAACTGGGAAGGCCGGATAAATCTGGGTTTACTGCGCGCTTTTGCTGAGATATCGCTCGGCTGCACGGCTTATTATCTTGTGGAAGGCGGATATCTTAAAAAATTTGGCAGAAAATTGCTGTCTGCGGCAGCGATACTGTGTTACGCAGCTGTATTTGCGTTTATGTTCGGCGACTACGATCATTCAATGCAGATAATCGTTATTTTGCTGATGTTTGCAGCGGTGTTGATAACATTTAATAATGGAGATACATTTAAATTTTTAAACAATAAGTTCGTCTATTTCTTAGGAAAGCTTAGTCTGCCTGTTTATTTGTTCCATACTATTGCAAGAAATTATATTCTGAAAATTAATTCGATCAATGACAGTTATTTAAAGCAATGTGTGGTTTTATTTATTGCGACCATTGCTTTGTCATTAGTGGGTATGGCGCTGGCTGAGCTGCTGAAAAAACTTGTGGAAAAAGTGCAGAAGTTTTAAAATTTCTCTTTACAAATTTAATTTTATATTATATAATACTAAAAAGGATAATAATTATTGATTTCCTGTGTTCCCTGCAACAGGGCGTACTATGCCCGTTTAGCTTATATTTACATTTTGACTAATTTTTTTATTTTATCAACTGCGGAGAGAATTATGAGGACTCAAAATTATTCAAGAAAGAGACAGGCGATCTACGAGCTGCTTTTGTCGACAGATACCCACCCATCTGCAGAGTGGATATATAATTCACTGAAACCGCAGTATCCCGATCTGAGCTTGGGAACGGTTTACAGAAATCTAAAGCTGCTCGAAGGAAACGGGGCTGTACGGTCGGTTGCTGTGGTTGACGGCTGTGAGCGATACGACGCGAAGATGACGCGTCACTCCCATTTCGTCTGTAAAAAGTGCGGAAAGATCACAGATGTATTTTTCACGGAAACTATGCCTGATTTAACAGAGAAGGTCTATATTGACGCAGCAAAGGACGTAGAGGAATACAATCTTATTTTTTACGGCATCTGCACAGAATGCTGACGGATATTCAAAAACGGCTGAGATGTCGGTTTTTTTTATATCTTATATGTATTATTTCATTGATCAGGAGGTAATTTATTATGGCAAAGTTTGTATGCACAGTATGCGGTTATGTTTATGAGGGCGAGGCTGCTCCCGAGGTCTGTCCTATCTGCAAAGCGCCTGCTTCTAAGTTCAACAAGGTAGAGGAGGAGCTTTCCTACGCAACTGTTCATCTTATCGGCGAGGGTGCAAAGGACAAGGTTGAGGAAGACATCTACACCGATCTCGTTAGCAATTTTAACGGCGAGTGTAGCGAAGTAGGTATGTATCTTGCAATGTCAAGAGCAGCTGACAGAGAGGGTTATCCTGAGATCGCAGAGGCGTTCAAGCGCTATGCTTTTGAAGAGGCTGAGCATGCAGCTAAGTTTGCAGAGCTTCTCGGCGAGGTAGTTTCAAATTCCACAAAGAAGAATCTGCAAGTGCGCGCAGACGCAGAAGCAGGCGCGTGCGCAGGCAAGTTTGATCTTGCAAAGAGAGCAAAGCAGCGCGGCTACGATGCAATTCACGACACAGTACACGAGATGGCTAAGGACGAAGCTCGTCACGGCGCAGGCTTTGCCGGACTTCTCAAAAGATATTTCGGCGAAGACTAATTGCGGGCCGGGTAAGCACCCAGCGGCAGTTCCGCCGGACTTTGTCGTATCAACAAATTAAAGCCGCGTTTTGGGCTTTATGTTTGTGATTGTGCTGATATATTTTTAGAATTTTATTCCTAATATAATAAATAAACCGATGGAAAAAGCTCATTGCTGATTCCATCGGTTATTTTTTGAAATAATATGCTTCTGTCGTTTTGTCAGCGTCTGATTATCGGTGCTTGTTAAGCCGCGGAGAAGTTTCTGCTGTGGGAGTCTGCGCTATTTTTTTATTGTCCTCAAGCTTCATGAAAATAGATATCGCCGACATCGGCGTAATAAGCAGATAGAG
>CACYDO010000121.1 GCA_902773165.1 uncultured Ruminococcus sp.
AGCAAAATTTGGTGTCGTATGCATAGGGCTGTTTTATTTAAAGTTGCTATGTTATTATTTTTGGGTTATTTAGTTTTAATGAAAAGAAAATCTCTGTGAGAGAAAATGTGAGAACGACAGTTTTTTTGCCCTGTACCACTCGTGCTTTTAGTTTTGTTTTGGGTTGTATTGATTATTGTTTTGTTCAAGGGGAACATGTGTGAATGCTTCGTAAAAAGGAGTATTTATCGACTGTGTATGTAAATTATACAATATATAATTGATATAAACGCGTCATATCAAAGCAAAGGAGGAGTAAATTTGCAGATATTTTATAAAACTGATGTTGGCTTATTACGCAGAAACAATCAGGATTACTGCCTTTGCGAGAAGCTTTCGGAAACTCTCGCCTGGGCTGCTGTCTGCGATGGCATGGGCGGTGCCAACGGCGGCAATGTGGCGAGCAGCGAAGCGTGCAAGGAAATCAGCCGCATACTTAAAGAAGAACTCAAGCCGGATATCGGAGACGATGCCCTCGGTGATTTAATGCAGAAAGCTGTTTTGTCTGCAAACACGAAGGTCTTCGACATGTCGTGTGAGGACGATGATCTTAACGGAATGGGAACTACGGTTGAGCTTGTTGTCGTGAAAGATAATGTTTTGCGCGTTGTTCACGCAGGTGACAGCCGTGTTTATAAGATCACAGGTGATGAGATCATTCAGGTAACTACCGATCATTCTCTGGTTCAGCAGCTCGTAGAGCTTGGACAGATCACAGAGGAGGAGGCGCGTTTTCACCCGAGTAAAAATTATATAACGCGTGCGTTGGGCGTTGAGCCTACGCTTGAGATCGACTGTATAAGCGATTCCTTTGAAAAGGGCGAAATAATTTTAATGTGTACAGACGGATTGAGTAATTATTTCAGCGCTGACGAGTTGTTGGCTGCTGTGAGATCTTTTAAGGAAAATGAAGAGCTTGCTCAGGGATTGGTCGATATCGCAAAGGACTGCGGCGGAAGCGACAATATCACCGTTGCGGTCATAATTAATGACTGAACCCTGCGTATGAGTAAATGTGTGTAAAGGAGAGAAAATAATGGCGGAGGATAAGTATGTCGGCAAAAGGCTTGACGGCCGCTATGAGATCGGGGAGATCATCGGCGAGGGCGGCATGGCTGTCGTTTACAGTGCCAGAGATATTCAGGATAATATCCCTGTTGCAATCAAGATCTTAAGAGATGAATACCTCGGAAACAATGAATTTATCAGACGTTTTAAAGATGAGTCAAAGGCTATTGCCGTGCTTTCGCATGAAAATATTGTAAAGGTATATGACGTAAGCTTTGGCGATAGGATCCAGTATATCGTCATGGAGTATATCGATGGTATCACACTTAAAGATTATATCGAAAAGAACGGGCCTGTAAACAGAAAGGAAGCTGTTCATTTCACACTCCAGACGTTAAAAGCTTTGCAGCACGCTCATGAAAAGGGTATTATTCACCGCGATGTTAAGCCTCAGAATATTATGCTTCTTGAGGACGGTACTATTAAGGTCACAGATTTTGGTATCGCGCGCTTTTCAAAGAGCACATCTGATTCTTTGACGATGACGAATAAAGCTATCGGTTCTGTCCATTACGTTTCTCCGGAGCAGGCTCGCGGCGAACCTACTGACGCTAAGAGCGATCTTTATTCTCTGGGCGTTATGATGTATGAGATGCTGACAGGAAAGCTTCCGTTTGACGACGATAATGCGGTTTCTGTTGCTCTTATGCAGCTGCAGTCCGATCCGATACCTCCTCGTCAGATCAACCCCGATATACCGGAGGGGCTGGAAGAGATCATCATAAAAGCAATGCAGAAGGATCCGCAGAAGCGTTATCATTCTGCAGCGGAAATGTACAGCGATATCCTGAAGATAAAGAAGAATCCCGGTATTCGCTTTAATTTCAATTTTGACGACGTTCCAAAGAAAGTTGAAAAAACTTCGACAGGCGTTACAACTATTCATAAGATAGACTCAGAGTCGCCTTATAAGGACGATGACGATTGGGACGATTCCGATGATGACGACGAGCCGCGTACAAACAGCGTTGTTCAGATCGTTATCGGTGCTGTGACTGCGTTTATAGCAGTGTGCCTTGTGTTCCTTGTACTGGCTGTGTTTAAGGGACTTAGCAGCAATTCTACCACGGACGTTCTTGTTCCTAACCTTATAGGTCTTAATTTTACCGATGTAAATAAAGATAAAGTAACGTACAACTTCCGCTGGGACGTTACTAATGTTTATGACGCAGATAAGCCGTTGGACGTTATCATCAGCCAGGATCCCGAGCCGAGTGAAAAGAAAATAAAG
>CACYDO010000122.1 GCA_902773165.1 uncultured Ruminococcus sp.
AAATCTGTGCTTTCGAAATCGTCAAACATAAACTCTACCGACTTTTTATCGGCAAGCCATTTTATTCTTTCCTTGCCGCCCATGCGGAAATATTTGCCGCATTTCGGGCAGATCATATTACTTTTCAGAAGCTGGTGCTTACCAAACTCACCGTTGCAGCCCTTGCAGACGAGATTTACGTTCTCTGTATGCTTGATAAGCGAATCAATATCCGTCGGCTGCTGACCTGTGAGATTTTTTATGAAGCTTGTAAATACATTCGCCATTTTATCTCATCTCTTATCTTTCATATTTCAAAGAAAATATCGTTTTATACTTCTTAAACGTCAGCGTCGTGCCGAAAAGAACTCCCTTCGGCACGATACACCATCTTTATTATTTTATTAATGCAAACGAAAATTCTGCGCTTACACAAAGCTTTCCGTTAACTCTTGCCTTGCCCTCTGCAAAGTAAAACACGCCCTTAGACCGTGTAATTTTGCACTCCGTTTCGATCGTATCTCCGGGAAGAACTTTATTTTTAAACTTGACCTTATCAAGCCCTGTAAAGTAAGGCGTTGCGCCGTCTGCCTGTTCTGCAAGAAGCACACAGCTTGACTGAGCCATTATCTCGCAGAGGATAACTCCGGGAACTACGGGATTTCCGGGAAAATGCCCCTGCAAAAACCATTCGTCGCCCGTGATATACTTTTTGCCGTATGCAACTCCGTCGCGCACCTCTGCTTCGTCAATAAGAAGCATATTGTCGCGGTGAGGAATAATCTGCTTTATCTCTTCGATATTCATCACTTCACCGCCTTAAATGCCAGACAAGCGTTATGTCCGCCAAAGCCAAGATTTGTTGAGAGTGCAAGCTCGATCGGCGTTTCAACAGCTGTATTCGGAGTATAGTTAAGATCGCATTCCTCGTCCTTTTCAAGAAGATTGATCGTCGGGGGAACAACTCCGCTGATCAGCGTATCCATTGCCGTTATCGCCTCGATAGCGCCTGCTGCGCCGAGCATATGACCGGTCATAGACTTTGTAGAGCTGATGTGCAGCTTATAAGCCTCTTCGCCGAAGACATTCTTAAATGTCTTCGTTTCTGTGATATCGTTAAGGTGCGTACCTGTGCCGTGAGCATTTATGTAGATCTTGTCGGCAGAGGGGATCTCGATATCCTTTATAGCCTCCCTCACAGCCTGAGCCGTAGCCTGAGCTTCGGGGTCGGGTGATGTAATGTGGTATGCGTCGTTAGTTGAGCCATAGCCAACGATCTCCGCATAAATATGAGCGCCGCGGTTTACAGCATGCTCGTATTCTTCAAGAATAAGTACAGCCGCACCTTCGCCCATAACGAATCCGAGTCTTCTCTTGTCGAACGGAAGCGAAGCAGTGTCCTTAGTTGCAGCTGTGGAAAGCGCCTTGCACTGACTGAAGCCAGCAACCGTCATCGGGTGAATGGCAGCCTCACTGCCGCCGCAGAGCATAGCGTCTGCATAGCCGTGTTTGATAGATCTGTATGCCTCGCCTACGGCTGTTGCGCCCGTAGCGCAAGCCGTAGAAACCGCCATATTTGTACCCCTTGCGTTAAAAGTGATAGCAAGATTTCCTGCTGCGATGTTGTAGATCATCTTCGGGATAAAAAGCGGAGAAACCCTTCTTGCTCCCTTCTGGAGAAAGGTTTCATACTCGGAAGTGAGCGTTTCAAATCCACCGATACCCGAACCAAAATAGACGCCGAAACGGTAAGGGTCTACCTTGCCTGTGATACCGCTGTCGTTAACAGCCTCCGTTGCTGCATAAACCGCATACTGAGCGTAGATATCCATTTTTCTGAGCATGGATTTCTCGATCACAGCTGCGAGATCTGCGTTTTTTACCTCTCCTGCAAATTTTGCCTTAGATTCGGAAACGTCAAACTTGGTGATCATGTCGATACCGTTAACGCCCTTTTTAATATTCTCCAGGTATTCCTTCGCGCTGTTTCCCACAGGGGTCAGTGCACCGATACCTGTTATCACAACTCTTTTCAAACGAAATTCCTCCCCGTATGATACCATTCAGCCGGCTGAAAAATCTACATTTACGTTAATGCCGTCTGCGTGGAATATTTTATCACATAGCCAATCCGCCGTCTACGCGAATGACCTCTCCCGTCACGTATGAAGCGGCGTCGGAGCATAAGAACGCGATAACATTTGCAACGTCCTCGGGAGTTCCGCCCTTCTTCATAGGGATAGCTTTTTCAAACTGTTCTTTCACCTTATCGCTAAGCGCGTTTGTCATATCGGTCATGATATATCCCGGTGCTACGGCATTTACCGTAACGCCTCTTCCTGCCAGCTCTTTTGCAGCAGATTTCGTAAGACCGACAACACCTGCCTTAGAAGCAGAATAATTTGCCTGACCTGCGTTTCCCGTAAGTCCGACAACGGAAGATACATTTACGATTCTTCCTGCTCTCTTGCGCATAAAATGCGTATATGTATGCTTTATCATATTAAACGTGCCTTTAAGGTTGACGTTTATAACGGCGTCAAAATCGTCCTCGCCCATTTTGAGCATAAGCTTATCGCGGACAATACCGGCATTATTCACGAGAATATCAATTCCGCCGCACTCCTCGATTATTTTATCG
>CACYDO010000123.1 GCA_902773165.1 uncultured Ruminococcus sp.
CTGGGTGAAATTGAAAAAATAAATATTAAGAATAAACAAGCAGTTACTATACCTGAACAGATATAGGCAAACCCCATGGAAGGAACTTCTTCTACACCTTTGCTGGACAGAGTGTCAGCAACGAGGTCGGAAATACCTGAGAATAACATGATCTTAGAAATAAGAGTTACAAGCGAAAGAACTGCAACGATCAATGTTACCGGACTTTTAAAATATCTTTTTACAAAAGACAGATTTCGGGAAACGTTATTCCCCGAGCTTGTTGAAATGGCCATAAAAATGATCCCCCTTTAATAAATAATTTATTTAACAACGTTTGCTATTATTATTTTACTTTAAATCTATGCATAATACAATAGCAAACGCAAAATTTTTTATTGATCTTTTAGCTTTGCTGTAAGGCATACCCAGCCATTGTCTTCGAGCTTTTCAATAATATCAAGCTCGCGCGAAACAAACTCCTCTACCTCGCTGCTGCGAGAATCAATTATTCCGCTCATAATGTACACAGTGTCCGGCTTCATAAATTTCTTTATGTCAGCCGTAAGTGAGATTATCGCGTCTGCAACGATGTTTGCGGCAATAATGTCGTATTTTCCGCTGACCTTGTCTGTAAGATCTCCGCAAACTACCGTAAATCGGTCGCTTACATCGTTAAGCGCGGCGTTTTCTTTAGCCGTTTTTACAGCCATCTCGTCAATATCAACGCCGAATGCTTCGTCGCAGCCAAGCAGCAGCCCGGCAACGGCTAAGATTCCGCTTCCACAGCCTACGTCAAGAAAATTTTTACCCTTTCCGGCAACCTTTTCTATAACGCCAAGCACAAGCCGCGTTGTTTCGTGACCGCCTGTTCCGAATGCAACGCCCGGGTCGAGGTTCAGAACAGCTCGGCTGCCCGGGTCGTATTCGCTGCGCCACGTAGGACGAATAAGCAGCTTCTGACCTATTTCGATGGGATTGAAGTATTGTTTCCAGTTGTTGAGCCAATCCTCCTCGGCACAGTTTTCAAGCTCTATCTCGTGAGGAATATTTTCGCTCGTGTAGCGTTCCCTTAAAAACGATACGGCTTCGGCAGGATTATCCTCGGGATTTATGTAAATGTGTACTACTCCCTTTGTTCTGTCCTTTTTCAGAAGCTCCTCGTCTATAAGGTCAATGTGAGCGATCTGCTCGACCTCTTCTTCGAGCATAGAATAATCTTCTATGTAAATACCGTAGGGAACAGCCATCTGCGCGATATCTCCGGCAGCGTCAATGTATTCGTTCGGTACTTTTATCCTGATCTCGGTCCAATCATTCATCTTCGTCACCTTTACGTTTTATGCCGAAAAAATCAATGGGATCTTCACCGTCTGGCTTTTCGCTGATCGTGTCTATGAGATCTTCAAGCTTTTCGGTCAGAAGATTTGACATCATGCCGGCGCTGAATCCGCTGAATTCGGTGCTGTCTACAGCCTTTTCGATAAAGACCTCAAGAAAATCTTCGTCAAGCGGAGCTTCAAAGCTCTCCCCCGTCTTCATATTTTTGACCTTAACGAGATTATTGTTTAAGTCGTCATCACCGATAACCATGCTGTATTTTGCGCCGATCTTGTTGGCGTACTTCATCTGCGCGCGCAGTCCTCTGCCTACAATGTCGATCTCTGTGCTTACAGAAGCTCTGCGCAGCTCCTGCGAAAGCTCAAAGGCTCTGACCTCTGCGTCGTCACCGAGCGCTGCAATGTACAGGTCGCAGGCGGACGAATCGGGAAGCTCTATCTCCTGAGCTTTAAGCACAAGCATAAGCCTTTCTATACCCATAGCAAATCCAAGCGCCGGGGTAGGCTGACCGCCAAGCTCCTCAATAAGACCATCGTATCTTCCGCCGCCGCAAACAGTGCCCTGAGCGCCGATAGAATCGGTAACGAATTCAAATACAGTCCTTGTATAATAGTCAAGACCGCGGACGATTTTCGGGTTGACGGTGTATTCAACATCGGCTGCGTCAAGAAATGTTTTGACCCTGTTAAAGTGATCGGAGCAGTCGCTGCAAATGTAGTCGAGAACGACAGGAGCTTTTTCTGCGATTTTCTTGCAGCTCTCGTTTTTGCAGTCGAGAATTCTCATAGGATTGCGGTCGAGTCTTGAAAGACACGTTTCGCACAGATCAGCCTTATGCGCTGTAAAATAGTCCTTTAAAGCGGCTGTATAATCCGCGCGGCAGTTTTTGCAGCC
>CACYDO010000124.1 GCA_902773165.1 uncultured Ruminococcus sp.
AATGCTCTGAGTGTCGTAATCATCGTTATATCCCCGGGCGTCAAGTCTCATAATATTCTCGTTAAATTCACCGATAAACGAATTAATTCCGACTGCACAAAGATTATTTGATTCACCCGATCTGAAAGCCCTCATGTAACCGATGTTTGTGATCCTTCCCTCGGTATTTATCCGCTGCTCCTCGGGCAGGGCAAGGTTCTGATCCTGATCAAAATGAAAGGCGATATCGGCTTTAAAATACGTTTCGTAATCTCCCTTCACGCCGTGGATAATGATGTAAATTGCCTTAACGCCATCAGTGAGATCCTCAAAGCCCGGCTGAGACGCTATATCGGTAAGATCGTAAACGGTCTGACTGCCGGTATTTCCCTGCGCATAAAGCCTGTAATCATTTTTTCCGGGTCTGTTATTTGCAATTTCCGGACTGTCGTTTTCGTAGCCTACACCAGAAATATACAGATCATAGTCATATCCTCTGCCATCGGAGGGAGAAACGACCCTTGTAAATGTATACTCGCTGCTCTCGACCATTCTGAAATCGCCGCTGTTTTTCAGAACACTTAGTCTGTCGTCGCCGAGAACGAGATCAAACGTCGTATCAAAGTCGGCCTGAGAACTATCAATATCTCCCGCGTCACCGCTCGGGGCATTATCGGCGGTAGCCGCTGATGTCTTCTTTGCCGCAGCGCCCGATGCGCCGGGCGTTGCCTTGATGCGGTATCTTCCACCGAGAGTAAATGTGACTTTCTCTCCGTTAAAAATCTTTTTCGCAAGAAGCCTGTCGGAGTAATAGGTCGGCGGGGAGCCTTCGTTGGTAAATGAGTATATTTCATAAGGACTCGACTTTGTCATTGAAAAATTGCCGCTGCCGTACCAGTATTTATAAGCTGTGATTTTTGTCTTTTCCTGATCGTGAAGTACTTCACCACTGTGAGCCGTCGCATATGAGACGTATGTTTCCTGATCCTCGTCCAAATAGTGAACCAATAGATACGAGTCAATTACCGCAGTTTTACCTATAAGATCATTGGGATATGACAACCGGAAATCATCTGTTCCTAGATTCCAGGTTTCTTTATCGCTAAAGCGGTAAAACCCCCATACTGTTTCTCCCGTTACAGGATCCTCCAGCTTTGTGAGCGTTTCCTCTTTAAGATTATTGCCACTGCCCGTCTGAGCAATGATGCTTGCGAACTGCTCGTCGGTAACATCATTCTCTTCAAAATCAACTTTGATAAAGTACCTGTTAAGATCTCCCGCTCTCGCTCTTTGCTGAAGATAAAAGTCCGTATGGTAATTGTACGAAACATAATTCGATCTGTTGATACTGCTGTCCTGAAATTGAGCATAGCTTATGTAATCGTCCCACATATCAATTACATAATAGTCACGAATTGTTTGGCAATTGAATTCGAGAGTCGTCATTTTTGTGCTCTCGTCATCGATAGTGAAAACCGGATTCTGAATAAGCGAGAAGTCCGTCATACACTCACGGCTGCGAAGCTCCCAGAGTATTTCAAATCCTCCCGCAATAGGTTTATCCGCAGGGAACGTCTTTTTGTTTGTAAATATGTACGATTGAGTCTGAATATCATAGGACGTTGACCAGTTGGAATCACTATCGTCATTGGAGGTGATCACACCAAAGGGTGTGCCGCTTCGCCTTACCGTTCCTATATCGGGGATAGAGAAGCTTACGCTTCCCGGAGGGTAATCCTTCGTCATAGAAGACAGCGGAGCATAGTAACTCACTGTAAGCAGAACGTCAAGCGTTTCGTCGGTACTTGATGATATACTCGTTACCTTTGTTCCGTTTCCCCAGAATGCATCGACCTTCCACCCGTTCAAAGTATCGCCCTCGTACATTTTTGAGGTTTCCGCACTTGCGGGAAGATACAAACTGCTTGATAATATGACCAGTGACAACAGCCACGAAACAAATCTATATGTTTTTCGGATTTTGTTTTTCATGTTTTTTTACCCCCGATAGCAATTCGCGGCCTATTTCCGATCGGCAGCGTTTTCAAAGCGCTGTTCCTGTTAAGTATCGTCAGCAGAGCTTATTCTTCTCAGACTTTCTTTCATCACAATTATTCCTGCAAGAATAAGCAGCAGATATCGAATTTGGTAAAGCCCGATCCGACCTAAATATTTATTTGAAAACATAACCTTGCCTATGACTTTATCATACGGAACATGATTGGCATCAATTAAATTATTGCCGTCACCCTTTGTTACTAAGCTTCTGTTGTTTTCATCTATACTCACTATGCGATGTGTAACGGTTGAATTTCCTGTACTAAATGTGATAATATCATTTTCAGATAGTCTTTCAAACTCAGTCGGTACTACATAAATAACGCTTCCCGGAGGAATAGTCGGACTCATGCTCCCTGTCTGGACTAAAAAGATACGATTACCCTTTACTGCCGATATTATCAAAAAGGCTGCAAATGAACAAAGCAAAGCTGCAGCTATATAATGTAATGTGCTAATAAAATATTTAAACATTTTATATTTATCATTCTACTCTATAACGCCCACAAGAATACCTCTCGCTTCGTTATATTCAAACGTACATGTCGATAATAAAATCAAATGAACATCGTCATTTGATTTCAGCTTATCAATTGTCAGATCCTGCGTGTATTCTGCCGATACAAAAATGAGATCAAGATAATCGGCTCTATCTTTCTTAATTATCGACGTATGATACAGCGCAGATGTGCTTGAGGCCTTAATGTACGAAAAAAATCGCACAGTATGAACGCCCGTACCGATAACAAGATACCCTGTCTGATGATCGGTCATAAACGCTTCATCCTCATATTTAACAATGTCGGCGAACATCAGCTGATTCTCCATATGATGACCATAAACAATTGAATTAAAACCACTGAAATCCCTATTGCATCGATAGTCAAGAAACGGACAGCCAAGCTCGTAATTATATTGCCCGTCTGCACCGTTGTGAAGATAAAAATCGTTATTATCAGTCTGCATTATCGGATAATCGATATTTGTCCCTGGAATATATATCCACGCAGCCACATCATTATTAATACTGCGGCATGGTGCAAGCAAATCACGCATACTTTCATCTTCGTTAGATAATGTATGTTTATCAGCAGTTAATATACCCACTGTATCGTCACTTTCTTTTGGAACAAAATCCATATCAGGTCTAATCTTATCAAAAAGCTCGGATTGCTTACCTACGGATTCATCGATCTTTTTTCTCGGCATATATACCGACAGATAATATTCACAGCAGATAAAGACAGTACATACCATTAATGCGGCAATCAGCCGTTTCATGCTTTTTTCCTCTTTACTATCAATACCGACACGGTAATTATAAGCATTGACATCATAACGATCAACACAAGCAAAAACGTTCCGTCAGCCGCAAAAAAACCTGTGTTCGGCGGGTCAAAGCTTTCAT
>CACYDO010000125.1 GCA_902773165.1 uncultured Ruminococcus sp.
AGATAGAGATGGCAGGCGCCGAAAGCAATGAGCTTGCATTCATCACGCCTGAGCTTGCTTACTCCGACTTTAAAGAGAAGCGCAGCGCGTTCGGCGCTTTCGCGGACGTTAAGGCTTCGATAAGAGTGGCTAAGATATGATAAAGATACGTATTCCCGCAACGAGCGCCAACCTCGGCTCGGGCTTTGACTGCCTCGGCGTTGCGCTCGATCTTTACAACTACGTTCACATTGAAGAGACCGACACCATCGACATATCCTCCGCGGACGATATAGAGGTACCCACAGACGAGAGCAACCTTATTTACTGGTCGGCTCAAAGGCTGTATATGGAGTGCGGCAAAAAGCTGCCGGGGCTTAAGATCGTTCAGGAGAACAATATACCCATGACGCGCGGGCTCGGGAGCTCGTCGGCGTGCATAGCGGCAGGGCTTATAGGCGCGAACCGCTTTCTCGGCTCGCCGATGTCAACGCACGACCTTGTGAACCTTGCGTGCAAGATAGAGGGGCACCCCGACAACACCACCCCGGCGCTGCTCGGCGGCCTTGTTACGGCGGCTATGGAAAACGGCAGAGTTTACAGCGTGAGCGTTCCTGTTGCGGAGCATATTCGCTTCGGCGTGTTCATACCGCCCTTCGAGCTTAAAACGGAGGTGGCGCGCAAGGCGCTGCCCGACGGCTACACAAGAGACGACGCGGTGTATAATCTCTCCCGCTCGTCACTTATGACGGCGGCACTCTTCTCGGGCAGCCTTGAGAACCTTCGCGTTGCCGTTCAGGACAGTCTGCACCAGCCGTACAGAAAGAAGTTCATAGCGGGGCTGGACACCGTGTTCCGCATAAGCTACGAGCTTGGCTCCTACGGCACATATATAAGCGGCGCGGGTCCGTCTATCATTGCTATCATAGACGACACGCTCGAGGAGCAGTTCAATCAATTCGCGCTTTCTCACCTTGAGAGCCACGGCGTTGAGGGCTGGCAGTTCAGAACGCTAAAGGCGGACGGCGAGGGCGCAAGGGTCATCTTGGAGTGATCTTTTAATTATGTTATTCCCCGAACAGTCAAGCGTTGTTCGGTCAAAAAGGAGTTTTTAAAATGGGCTTAATAGTTCAGAAATTCGGCGGCAGCTCCGTTGCTAATGCCGAGAGAGTTTTCAACGTAGCGAGCATCGTTACCGACACCTACAAGCAGGGCAACGACGTTGTAGTTGTTGTATCGGCTCAGGGCGACACGACAGACGACCTCATTGAAAAGGCGAACGAGATTAACCCCCACGCCTCAAAGCGTGAGATGGATATGCTCTTAGCCTCGGGCGAGCAGATCTCGATCTCGCTGCTTGCAATGGCGATCGAAAAGCTCGGGTATCCGGTAGTTTCGCTGCTCGGCTGGCAGGCAGGCTTCCAGACCTCGTCTGCTTACACAAAGGCACGCATCAAGCGCGTTGTTCCGGAGAGGATACGCAAGGAGCTTGACAAGAAAAACATCGTTGTTGTTGCAGGCTTCCAGGGTCTTAACAAGTACGACGACCTTACAACGCTCGGCAGAGGCGGCTCTGACACAAGCGCGGTCGCTCTCGCGGCAGCTATGCACGCAGACCTTTGCCAGATCTTTACCGATGTAAAGGGCGTTTACACGGCAGACCCGCGCAAGGTAGAAAACGCAAGAAAGCTTGAAGAGATCTCATATGACGAGATGCTTGAGCTTGCAACGCTCGGAGCACAGGTTCTTAACAACCGTTCCGTTGAAATGGCTAAAAAATACAATATTGAATTAGAGGTACTTTCCAGCTTAGAAAGAGAGCCGGGTACGATCGTTAAGGAGGCAACCAAAGTGGAGAAAATGTTAATCAGCGGCGTCGCAAAGGATAAGGAAGTAGCAAGAGTTTCCATCGTCGGACTTCCCGACAAGCCGGGTCTTGCGTTCAAGGTATTCTCGAAGGTATCGGCTGCTAATATCAATGTAGATATTATTTTGCAGTCTGTCGGCAGAGACGGCACTAAGGATATCACCTTTACCGTTGCAAAGGATAACGCAGAGGAAACAGAGAAGATCCTTAAGGATTACCTCCTGCCCCTCGGCGTAAAGTCGGTTAAGGCAGATACAAACGTTGCTAAGATCTCTATCGTAGGCGCAGGCATGGAGAGCCACGCAGGCGTTGCAACGAAGATGTTTGAGGCTCTTTATGACGCTCAGATCAACATTCAGATGATCTCTACAAGCGAGATCAAGGTTTCCGTTCTTATCGACGAGAACGACGCGGATAACGCTGTTAAGGCTATTCACGAGAAGTTTTTTGACTAATTTATAGTAGACGACATAGATAATTACTCTTAGAGAGATGATTCCGAAGGGGCGTGGGGGCGATCTGAAAGCCCCCACAAAAGGTTTCTGAAAATGTAATGGGTAAACGTTAATGTTGTTTACTATAATACTAATAAAATATTTTTATCGGGGACGGTGATATTACCAATGAAAAGACGTATTGCAGCAATATTTGCGGTGCTGATGGCGCTTGCTTTTTCGCTGTCTGTGTCAGCCGACAGCAGTGATTATTCCGAAAATATTACAAAAATGGCTCAGGCAGATGTTCCGGCGAATATGGCGATCAATGAAGACAACAGCGTTAGTACGTCATTTAACGGAGATATCGCTGTATTCCCCGATTATTTCGGTGCAGACCCGGAAACGGGAAATCTGTGCTATTATGTACGGGTGAAGAACGAAACGTCAAGGCAGATGACCATCGCAGTCGAAGGTCGGGGAGAGATGTTCCCGGAGGGAAATCTTACCGGAGATATTACCCTTAAAGGCGGCGAAGAGGGCTATATGAAGTTCGGTATTATCGACGATTATACCACGCATAATTATTCCGAATATCCGCCTTCCGCACAATTCTGGGCTAAGGACTCAAGTGGGGGATATGACGCCAAATCTAGCTATTCATCAAAGAAATTCGGCGCGCGTCCTGCTGAGATCATGGAAATGGGAAAAAATACCCAAATGAGTTTTTTGCAGGAGCAGCATTGGTCTTGCTTTAACGAGAACACAGCTTTTTCCTACGATGAGGAGACCTGTGAATTAACCGCGAATTCTGACGGCAGCATTACATTTGTCGGAACAAGCGAGAACAACGAACTTCTATTCCGGATCGTTTCTACCGTTGGCAGCAGCGCCGTCAGTGATGACAGTACCGCTGAGGTTTCCGGATCGGAAGAAAAAAAGTCCGAGCCGATAGACGAAATGACGTGGATAAGCTATGCGACTCCCGAGGCGTTTGAAAATATAGAGCCTACGTATTTTAATACCGATGACTCGGGAGCCGTTGATCTTGGTCCTTTGGATTTTATTAACGATTACGTTGATCTTTCGAAGATAGATTTTTCGAAGATAAATCTTAATACTGTTGGTTCTTTCCTTATGGAGCACGATAAAGAAGTGGTTATTGCTATCTTAGCATTGGTGATCCTGAGAATGATTCGCAAGGCAGCAAAGGAGCGAAAAAAGGTCGATAATAATAATTGGCAGTAGCTTTTCCTTATAAAGAATAAAAGCTATTTCGGAGATTCACGGGAGAGTTACCTGTATTTGCCGCAGCCGCCGCACCAGAGCTTTTCGTGACCGTTAAGCTCGCCGCAGTCGGGGCAGATCCATGTTCCGTTTTTACGCAGGTGTGCTTTAGCGCCTGTTGGATATGAATGATATGTGTCGGAGCGCGATGTTGCCTCCGACACATTTGTCGTTCGGATAACTGCGCTTTGCAGATAGCCGTTTCCAAGACCGCTGAAAACGCGGATACCCGTGGTGGGGGAGTTCGTCGCGGTTACTCTGCCCTTTGCGACAGGCGAACTGACAAGCGTTCCTTTGTAAAGCTCGCCGCCGCACTGAGAGCAGAAGTTTGCGCGTTCGTCGTTGTGTGCCAGACAGTTTTTGCAAATCATAGTTTATGCGTCCTTTCTGTTGTAATTCGTAATGCGTAATGCGTAATTTGTTGTGCTATAAAAGCTTTCTATCTGATTTACAATAGTGATTTAGAAAAATTTCTGTTGTTCAATAAAATACCGATTAAAAATCGCGGAGACCAAGTTCGTTTTGAGATCACTATCCCGGAACCGCCTGCGCGGGCTTCCGCGCTACTTAAACATATACGATACCGTGTCTACAATTTCACTTACTGCGTCCATCGCTTTGTTGGCCTTTTTCTTGATTTCCTTCTTGCCTCCGGATAGATTTTTACTCATATAACCCACAAGCATTCCTGCTGCCATTCCGCCGGCAAGTCCTTTTACTACGTTTGTCGCTTTTTTTGTCATAATCTTTAACCTCCATAATCTTGCTAATAAATATAATAAATCATACATATAATATTTTCCCTGAATAAATTAATATAAAAAGGAGCATACCTATGAATACTGTCAACATCGTTCTCGTTGAACCTGAAATTCCTCAGAATACAGGGAATATCGCAAGAACCTGCGCCGTTACAGGCGCAAGACTTCACCTGATCGAGCCGCTCGGCTTCAAAATTGACGATAAAAAATTAAAGCACGCAGGGCTTGATTATTGGCAGTATCTCGATGTTACCGTTTACAAAAGTCTTGATGATTTTTTTGAAAAGAATTCGGGCGCGTTTTATTTTTTCTCTACGAAAGCCCGTCATATCTATTCAAAGGTAGCTTACCCCGATAACGCTTATTTATTCTTTGGAAAGGAAAGTAAAGGTCTGCCTGAAAAGCTGCTGTTCGATAACCCCGATACAACTGTCAGAATTCCTATGATGGACGAGGCACGAAGCCTGAATCTGTCTAACTCAGTCGCTGTTGCCGTTTACGAGGTGCTGCGTCAGTGGGATTACCCGGAGCTGCTTTGTTCGGGCGAATTGAGAGATTATAAATGGTCGGATATTAACAACAGCTTCTGATCGTTATTAATATGAAAAAAGATTGTAAATTTTTTAAAAATCACTTGAAATGTAACGGCAGTTGTGTTATAATGTAACCAATTTGTTACTACTTGTAATAAGTTTTCGATCTACAACTGAATAACATGACCGACAAGGAATGGGCAGAACGGCTTCAAAGTATTTTCACGGAGGTTTTTACCATGTCTAAAATATTGCGCAGGTGCCTGTCCTTGGTGCTTGCGTTCATGCTTTTGGCATCATTATCGGTCGTCGGCGCACCAATTGTCAGCGCCGATAACAAAACCGGAGACGGCCTTGCCGCTTACGCCATGCAGGCGTACAACGAGGGCTGGCAGTACGTATGGGGCGGAGCTTCACCGGGTGCGGTTGACTGTTCCGGTCTTATTTACAGCTACGTTGGCGGCGGCGCGAGAGTTACGGAAGATATGCTGTACAGCTCGCCGGAATCCGGCAATGTATCAGACGGCGTTCCGGACATTCCGGGGCTTGGCCTTTGGCAGCCCGGTCACGTCGGAGTATATGTTGGCGGAGGTATGGCGGTTGACGCACGAGATGAAATTTCCAATGTATGCTATCAGTCGGTTTCAGAAAAAAGTTGGGTCATGTGGTTTAAGGTCGA
>CACYDO010000126.1 GCA_902773165.1 uncultured Ruminococcus sp.
CGCACTCTGCGCGCCCGCGTTAGTTATTGCGTTGAAAAGCGTACTCTTTCCGACATTCGGAAGACCGACTATACCTAATTTCATTTTATTTCACTTCTCCTTTATTTATCAGGGGTTTCGGCGTTTCAAAAACAGCATTTACGCCATTTCTACGCCATTTTAATTATTCAAAGGGCTGTTTTTGCTTAATATAGCCCTTAAATTTCCGTATCGTTATTCGATTCAAACTGCTGTACCGCCTTGTATAATGATTCATCGGTCACATGAACATAAGTATCCATTGTGGTTTTAATGCTCGAATGACCTAAAAGCCTTTGCAGAACCTTCGGCGGTACGCCTCTTTCTATTGCTCTTGTGGCGTAAGTATGGCGTAAGGTGTGCATTGAAAAGGGCGGAATACCTGCAACCTCGCACAGCTTGTAGAGATGTGTATCATACGAACTGTTCTTTGCGGGCATTCCCGTTCTGAAATTGATAAACACCAGATCACGCATATAAAGGCTTGAACACTGACCCGTTTTTCTGTCCGTATATGTCAGCACCTGATTCAAGTTTTCTGACATTTTCTGTGTTTTCCGCTTCTCCAAAATCTCAAGAAGAATATCGCACGCACGATTTGTAAGAGGAATTGTCCTGTAGCTTGTCTGTGTTTTGGGCGGTCCTGCTCTCCAAGTCTTTTGCTTGTGCCTGAATTCAAGAGTTTTGCTGACTGTGAGGGTTTTGTTCTCCAAATCGACACAATCCCAAGTCAAGCCTATCAATTCGCCTGTTCTGATTCCCGTTTCGAGGATCAGGGCATATTGATAATAGTTATGAGAGGTTTTCGCCGTTTCAAGGAACTTCCTTTGCTCGTCAACGCTTAATACTCTGTGGTCGCTTGCCGCCTTGACGGGCTTTGTATATCTCACACCGTCCATAGGGTGCTTTGATATAACATCGTTCATAACAGCCGCACGAAACATTGTACCCATTGTGATAAACACCTGTCTGATAGTAGAACCTGCATAATCTTTCATCATCTTGTTGAGTATCATCTTGCAGTGCATAGGCTTAACATCGGAAATCATCATTTTGCCGATCGTGGGCTGTATGTTCTTTTCGTACCGCTCTCTGTAGTTCCTTCGGGTGTTTGGCGACAGGTCTGCTATGATATTATCATACCAATAATTAAACCATGTATCGACCGATACCGTAGATGTAACGCCCGTTATACCGTGAGAATCCTCATATCTGGAATCAGCAAGCCAATTACGAGCTTCGGGCAGCGTAGCGAAATACTTTTCAACCCGCTTGCCGCTTCTTGTTACATACCTTGCGGAATACTTCTTATCCTTGCGCTGTGAAAGACCTTTTCCGATCTCTCGCCCTTTCAAATCTTTACCCATACCGTGTTCCTTTCTCCATTGATGAGAAAAGAGCCGTGTACAACTTATTATTGTACCACAGAAGCTCTTTTCTCTCAATAGTTTTTTTGAATTAAATTTTGTTTTCTCAGACTGATTGATGATTTGAAAATATCAAATTACAATCTGTTTGCTGAGATATTCCTCAAATTCCTTTCTCTTAACAAGCTTCTTCGTGCCTACATACAGCACGAACGGACAGTTCGGTGTGCGAAGCATACTGTCGATCTTGTTAATTCCAATGTTCGTGTAAGCTGCCGCTTCACGCACAGACAGTATCGCTTTCTGCGGAACGGGAATCGAAATGATGTTTGCATTGTTGTCTTCTTTCATGATAAATCCTCCTAAAAATATTTAATTGATTGAATCGTCATTATCTCCATTACCGCCATTTTCTTGGCTCTCGGACTGTGTCTGTATCGAGTTGCAGTCTGTCGGTATATTGATAGTGCTGTTGACATCGCCATTGGTATCACCATTGATACCGCCATTCAAAGCGCTCAGAATCTTGCCTAAGTCAATACGATACGGCGGCAATGGTGGTAATGGTGATAAATTACCGTTGTTCAGGGTTATGTATGTACCTCTCGAATTTCTTAAACTGATTTCAAAAGTAATACCGACATTTTCAAGATTGCTCTTGACCTCCTTAATACGCCTTGAAAGGCTGTTGGGAGCTTTCGGCATACTCTTGATATTCGGGTTTATACCCTGCTTCTCGGCTTCTTCTTTGAGCCTTACCAAAAGCTCGGAAACTCGACCTGTCCACGACTCCGTATTGCGCATAAACTCTACAATTAAGAATGCTACAATATCGGAGTTGACAGCTTCAACATTCTGAATCTTTTGGTTTGACTTATACTCCTTCATAAAGTTATCACCTGAACCGCCGATAGCTTCTGCTATCGCATACCCCCAGCGACAGAAATCCGCCATTCTTGTCAGCTTGTCAAGCCTGACAGTTGGGTAAATCTTAATAGCCTTTGAAAGAATGTCAAATACAGCACCGAGCAGATAAGGCTTGTCAGCTTCAAATGAATCATATATTCCTTGAAGCTCCTTCCGCTTATCTTCCGTAACTCTCTCCAACTCAAACAAAATAGAGCGGTCGAGCAGATCGGAACGATTCGCCACATTATTGATACCGTTGAGCGTCAGACATCTTTTGAATGTGAATATATAATCATCACCATTCGTATGCAGTTTGCGTTCCTGTACGGCACCACCCGTAATGGCTCTGCATAATGTGTCACTTGTTTCATTGCTGATTGCAGATACATTATCAAACGGAAGATAATGATGCTGCTGCAAATTTACAAGAAGCGTTTTGTAATCCTTTGTCAGCGTAAGAGTTTCCAACGCTGACGGGTCAATCAGCTTTTTCAGCAATACGCAAGCCGTACTTTTAGCCGCTCCCTTTTCTCCGAACAATATCGGCATAGGGTGCGGAATATCGGGCACAAAGCACGAAACGAGCCAACAGCAGAAGAGCAGCCGATACTCGCTCATGTTGATGTACTGAAAAATCTTGTCAAGACTGCCCCCTCTTTTAGGCATAGCCTGTGGGGTCTGATGTCTGTATCTGTAAAACAGCTTTGAGACATCTTCGGTGATATTCCACCCGTCGGAATTGATTCTTACCGCCGACCATTCTCTGTTGGTAAGATCGTAGACAAAATCGCCGTCAAGTTTAGCAACACGATTATTCAGAACATAAGTTGGAGATTCACCGAACTTTGTCTGAGCTTTCAGAATCGCAATCACCTGATTAAGTGCCTCCCTGCTTAACGCTCTTCCTGTTTTCTGATAAAACAAGTTCTGCGCCCACAGGCTGAACTCACTGCTTTCCAATGAGCAATTCTCCTTATGACCATCTATCACAAACTCGGCATACGCTTCGTTTCGACCGTCTAAGAAAAACTCTGTTTTTTCATTCCTGATAATATCAAGAAGAATTGTGCTTTTCTGCCGTTTATCCAATGCGTAATCTGAAATTTCGCCGTTGTCGGCTTCGTCAATCTCTGATTCGGGTAACTCGGGTAAGCTGTCAATTTCCGACATTGAATGTCCTGCTTGAAGCCAATCGTAAATATCGCCCTTCTGCGGCAAATCGGGCAGAAGCTTGATAACCGCCCACGGAATAACAGCCTTTACTTTTTTGGCATATTCCATTCCGGGCTTGTCATTATCGGGAATGATGATGACCTTCTTTCCCATAAAATACTTACCGTCTGTTTCCGTAAACTTGGAATTAGAGCCGCTGTCAAGTGTGGTAGCTGTAAAACCTTGTTTGTTTACAGCTTCGGCGCACTTCTCGCCCTCTACAAAATAAATGGTATCTGCTTTTGATACTTCTGGCAGATTGAAGGGAATATGATGTGTTCCTTTCAATCCATAAGTACCGTCGGGAAGAACGAACAAAAATGATTTTGTGCCGTCTTCATAATCCAGCCGCTTCTTGCTGTAGAGAAGTGTGCCGTCGCTGTTCCTATACGGGTAAACGGTTTCTTTTACAACCGTTTTCTTGTCCGACTGCTTGTAGGGTTGATTCCCGATATATAGATCTCGCTTCCTCAACCCTAAAGCGTGAAGCACAGCTTCTTCGGGGCAATGCGCCATACACTCGATGTTGACCCAATCCTTATTTACATATATTATAAGGCTCGGTGTCTTGTCATCATGGCACGGGCAAAGACATTCGTATCTGTTTCTGCGTTGCTTCAACTGATACGGTTTGAGCTTGGCAAGAATGTCATTCAACATTTTTAGTCTCCTTTCTCTCATCGCCGTTGGTATTATTATTGATTGATTCCTCATATATAGAGTTTATCAAATCAACAGCAACAGGCTCGTTTCTTGAAATATCGTGTTGTGGAATATCAAACAGTTTCTTTGATATTCTCCTTACGGCTTTCTTTTTCATATCATTCCCCCGCTTTCTTGTCGTTCATGTTATTGAGATAGTCAAACAAGCAACTATCGGTAAGGAGTGTCAACTGTTCTGTATGACCGTCAACATCAATTACCAATGTCGGATATTTTCCGTCAAGTAATTCCACACGATAGCCTTCTACCTTCGGATCGGATAAAACATCTAAAAGTAAAGTCAACAAGCTGTTCGTAAACATATCTGCACCCCCTTCCTTATCACAAAACACACAACGCTTGTGATAATAGTCTTTTGATTTTCCATAGGCAATTTCTCCTTTTCTCTTGCGGTCACAAGCCAAATGTCTTATAATAAGAATGAGGTTGAACCGCAATATCCTGTTTGCGTTTACCGAAGACCGCCGTTTTGGTATTACAAGTGCCAAAGCGGCATTTTTCATTGTCCGTATGAAAGCGGATATGATTGCTTGCCCTCAGTATGTGCATATTATAAGCCCTATGGTGGGGTGAAATAAACTATCGAGAATATGTTTTTTTATAAAAAATTTTTTCCGCTATTGTATTGATAATTTCTCTTTAGCGGAGTATAATGAGGATATAATATCAACTAAGGAGAAATTTTATGCTTGATTCAGAGGAATTTTCGATTACCTTCGGCGAGAGTTTAAGAAAAATACGCAAAGCCAAAGATTTTACGCAGCAAAAACTCGCTGATGCGGCAGATACTTCAACTACTATTATCTCCGATTATGAAAACGCAAAAAAGCGCCCGTCTTTACTTTACGCAAAAGCTTTGGCGGAAGCACTAAATGTTACTGTTGATAATTTGTGCGGAGAGGATCACAACTCACGATATGTAAAAGAGTTAGAGCGGCGACCTATAGTGGCTCTGATTACAGTAATCAAACTATTCAGATTTCGTATTACAGTATTGGAAGACGGAAGCATAAACCTGACTATGCCGCGCGACAGGGCAGGTTATTCATCAACGGAAATCAGGAACTTCTTTAAGGAATATGAGCTTGTTCAGCAGTTTTCCGACAAAGCCGACAGTGCTTCGGGAACGGAAATGACAGAACAGCTTATTAACCATCTCCAAAGCAAATATGACTTTCTGCCTGATTTGCCCGTATATATACCAAAGAATTTAGACAAGAAAAAATAACAAAACAGCCGCTGAACTTTCTCCATTCAGCGGCTGTATCTATATTTCAATCTGCAAGTCGGTATGACCGTACAGACCTTGTTTTTATTTCTGCAATTTCAAAATAACCATAGTGAATCTGTAAATTCGGTAAAGACAAATTTTCGGAACAGGGTTTCCGTGGTTTTTCTCTATCCAAGTTAGATAGCTTCACCGTCTGAAAGTTTCAGACGGTTACGACGAAAAACCGAAGACCGACAAAAAGTCAGTCCTCTCTGCCTTCACTATTATTAAAGGTTAAAAAAGGCTGCGTATCGCCCGATACACAGTCCTTTGATTGTTATGGATAAATATGGGGATAGGTTATAAACCGTCTGAGAAGCCCTGCGATACGCTTGCAGCGGCTATGATTCGGAATCCTGATTAACGCCAAGCAAAACCTTTACAGCGTGTTGCAGTTCGGGTTTGCTTCGGTACGCCTTTATAATTTCTCGTTCTTCTCCCGTAAAATCATCATCGGTTATTCTTATGTCTAACAACTCGCTCGGCGAAACCGAAAGAGCAGAGCAGATACCCGCTATCAAATCGGCGTCGGGTCTGTTTAAACCCTGTTCCCAATTTGAAACCCTTCCGTTGCTCACTCCGAGCATTTCCGCCAATTCCTTTTGACTGATATTTTTCGCCTTACGGAAATATTGTATTCTGCTTCCGATTTCATACTTCGGCTTATCGTATCTGTCTTTGTTCATAAAACCCATCACCTCAATTATATTATACCTGCTTTTACTAAAAAGTAAAGAAAAAAGTACAGATATTCTGGATTTATTTGCTAAAAAGTCTTGATATTACAGTTAATCTGTGATATGATGTATTTAATACAGAATTTCTTGATTTTGGAGGTGCAAAAATGCAAGTATATCAGAAAGTCAGGGAGTACATTGACAGCCACGGGCTGAAACAATATGTAATTGCCAATAATTCAGGCATACCCAACAACACATTTAACGCTATAATGAATGGAAAAAGAACGCTTTATGCCGATGATCTGCGCATGATTTGCCTTGCTTTAAATGTTTCTCCCGAAGTGTTTATTGAATGGAAATGCTCCGAAAACGAAGCACTCAATGCTGATAATAACACATAACAAACAACAATAGAAGTTTTATAATGGGGTGATTACCATGAAAAAAGTACTGCTATGTATTCTGTTATCATTTGCCGTTCTTATAAGCGGCTGTCAGCTATTCGCAAGCAATGTTACCGAAACCAATGCTTCAAGTAACGCCGTATCGGTTGAAACACCTAATGTTCCCGATTCCGAAATCGTCAGTATAGTATCACAAACAGATTCTGACACAGAATCAAAAAACAAGAGTACCGATTCCGATTCTGAAAAGAAGTCTTCCGATGTCAATTCAACAAAAAAGACCGAAAGTAAGACTTCATCGAAATCAGTAAGCACAGTTGAGATCAAAAAACAAAATGGTTACACAATATGCCCCGTGTGCAGTCTTGTTCATCTCGCAAACGAAGACTGCCCGATGTGTGAAGGTGAAAAAAACGGAACGCCCTTTAACCCCATTGACTACCATTGCCCCATGTGCGGCGGCGGATATATAACAGGCGACCCCGAACATTCGGTATTTTGCAGATACTGCAACAAAGAATTCAAAGCCTGCCCTGATGGTACACCTCATTGTAAAAGCTGCGGAAAATGCGGTATCTTGTGCCATGTGGACGAAACAGCTATTATTGAGGACTGCGGCTACTGCATAGCCTGCGCAACAGACAGGGGCTTATTGAGTCAAGAGGAAATGTCGGCTTGTCCTTACTGCGGAGGTGCTCTGACAACAGCGGAGGAAGTGAACAGGGGCTACTGCACGAACTGCATGGCAATGAGAACCTGCTATATTTGCGGTACATTTAACTCGCCGTCGGGAATATGGGAAAGAGTTTGCGGCGATTGTGACAATCATTGCATAAGCTGCGGCACACCACAGGGCGGACGGGAATTTATTGACGGATTGTGTGAGGATTGCTATAACACACAGCAAAACAGCATTAATGTACCAAATCCCGACGAGCCTAATATATGGTGTCCAAGCTGCGGTTACGGCTGGTTTATAACAGGTGTCGGCATAGACGGCTTTACCTGCCCGAGCTGTGGTTACAGTTGGAAATAGATAAGCATTTTTAACAGAAAGGTGGATTGTACCTCGGGATTCGGCGAAATATGTACAGCAAAAGCTCAAAGTGTACTGAGCATGTAATCAGTGATGTATGCAAAAAAGAACAATAAAACTACGAGAGGTGATAATATGCAGATTTGCATTCAATGCGGAAATCAGATGAAACCAGGAGACAGATTCTGCAACAGGTGCGGAAGTCCTGCTCAATCAGCTTCACCTGTGCAGAACGGTCAGAATGTAAGCGGTAATCATATTAACGAAACATTTTCTGTGATTGGAGGAAAAAGATTCACCTTTACCGACACCGCCCTTATCTACGCCAATATCGAATATCCGTACAACAAATTGAGTAAGATCAGTCAAAAGACTCAGCCCACTCAGTTTACTTATGGAACGGCGTATGTAACCAGCAACCAACAAACTCTGTTTTTAATGTATGATTTTGCAAGTAAGGACAGGTTTAATCACATTGTAGCCCTTGTAAACAACAGAATTGATCAAGCTCACGGAAACAGCGGATACAGATACATTATTCAGTTTCCAAGCGGCAAGGCGGAAGTGTATGACGAGTTTGTTGTTATATCTAATATTTCCTCGGGATTTATGGGAACGCTGACAGCAGCAAGGAACAATTATGGCGGAGTATCAAACGAAACTAAGGTTTTCTATTCCGATATCAGCAGCGTGAACATCAAAGAACCCGATAATTACAATATGGGGCAGTTACAAATAGTATGCTCGGGAGGTGCTGTGGCTGTTATTGATGTAACCGCTGCTAACGCAAGTCTGGCAAGAGAAATCAAACGCTTTATTGAAGAGCGAAAGAAGTTGATCCCCGAAGAACCTGTTGTCACAGATAATGAAGAATGGAACCCGATAACAGGAGAACAACGGGTATTTAATTTGCAGGGGAAGACTTTGACAATTACGCCAGATATTGATTCTGCTAATCAATATCGCCTTAAATTCAGAGGGCTGGCAATAAAGCTTTCTGACGCTTTCAAAACGGAGTATACAAAACGCATTACCAATTTCGACGAATTCATTCAGCTCTTTCCGAGTATATACGATAAGTACCTTAACATAGCTGTACAAAAGGCTATTGACCTTTTGGTGGCGGAAAGTATATGGTCGGTTACAAACGATTCGTTCATTTCGGAGCACAAGCGAAATCGTCATTTTGCTTTGGATGATTACAATACAATGTGTCAAGCGTTAAATAACACAATTGCAGCTAATCAAAACAGATCGGCAGGAATTGCTTCTTATATACCGACCCTTTCGGGCGGCGGTTTCGGCTTAAAGGGAGCATTGAAGGGAATTGCTTCGGCAACAGCTTTTAATGTTGTAAGAGACGGTATGGTATCAAGTGCGGTAAACAGCACCTCTATCAATGCTGCACAGAAGACAGAATTATACAACAGAATATCACCAAAAAATCTGTTTTACAGAGTTTTTGCGGACTATTTAAATGTGTTTACAACCTTTTGTGATGTTTTGAAGAAAAACGGAAAACAAATCTGGATTCCGACCAACGAGGCGACACAAAGTGCGGCAAATATCTTTCAGAATCTTTCCAATCCGAATTTTCCGCAGGACAAAGTTGCAGATACTATTATTAGCTTGCTTTTAGCGAATCCGTATAAATCAGAATACTACAAGTTTATGTCTGAAAGATTTGGTGAGACAGACGAGGTAAAGGCTATAAGAGAATATTTTGGGTTTACTGATTTAAACGACAACCGAATTTGTTAATTGATCTTAATAAAAACGCTGCGAATGGTAATGGCAACCTATCGCAGCGTTTTGTGATTTCATAAATGTCTAATTGGTATAAATTCAAACATCTCTTTTCGTTTATATTGTTTTCGCCTTTAAAAACGCCCAAAAAACTATAAAAATACTGGCAGAAATATAAAAGAATCGGTTTATTTCTTTTCGTTTATATCTTATAATAAAATAAAAAGGGTGTTTTTATGATTTACGGCTATGCAAGGTGTTCCACTAACGAGCAATTACAAGACATCAACAGACAAGTGCGAGAGTTGAAACAAAAGGGAGCAACAAACAGAACTATCTACCGAGAGTATGAAAGCGGTATGAAAGCAGAACGGGCAGAGCTTTCAAAGCTCCTTGATATCGTCAAAGAGGGTGATACTGTTCTTGCGACCGAGGTCAGCCGAATTACACGAAGCACAAAACAGCTTTGTGATATTATCGAGCTTGCAAAAGCAAAGCATATTCGTCTTGAACTCGGAACATTCGTTGTTGACTGCACAAAGGAGCTTGACCCTATGACGGAGGGTATGCTTAAAATGATGGGCGTATTCTCCGAGCTTGAAAGAAACATGATTAGTCAGCGAGTAAAAAGCGGTATGCAGAATGCAAAGGCGAAGGGCAAACAAATAGGTCGCCCTTCTGTCACAGCCGATGATATACCGAGCATTTTCTACAAACACTATCCGAAGTATAAAAAAGGTGAGATAAACAAGATGGAATTTTCAAGGCTTTGCAATGTGTCCTATCCCACCATTTACAAATATCTGCGTATCGTAGAGGGGTAATATTTCGGGTTTATAATTATAAGCAGAGACAAAAAACAACGGTCATTCAATGCGAAACCGCAGCGAATGACCGCTTTTTATGTTCCTATTCAGTCAAATATTCCTACGCCAATTTTACGCCATTTTGTCATTGACCCTTGATAATGTATAAAGGAAAATATGTAAACTAAAGTCCAAAAACTCCCATTGTAACTGGGGTTTATCAGCTTTTGTTTCATTTACATTGAATCAGTTGCAATAGTCAATTTATAACTATACCTAATTTCATTTTTACTCACATCTCCTGATAAATCTTTTTGTTGTAAAACCAACATCTTAAGGATAATTATTAATAAATC
>CACYDO010000127.1 GCA_902773165.1 uncultured Ruminococcus sp.
AAGAGGATCCCGTTCAAAGAGGCTATGATTAAATACGGTACTGATAAGCCCGATCTCAGAAATCCGCTTATTATTACCGATATCTCCGATATGTTCGTTGAAACTGACTTTAAGCCGTTTAAGGGCAAAACTGTAAGAGCGATCAACGTTCCCGACTGCGCAGGTCAGTCCAAAAGCTGGTTCAAGAGAATGGAGGAGTTCGCTCTCTCCATCGGAATGAAGGGCCTGGGCTACGTAAAGGTTAAGGACGATATGTCCTTTGACGGCCCGATAGATAAGTTCCTTCCGGCTGAGGATAAGCTCACTCTTATCGAAAGAACAGGTCTTAAGCCCGGTGCTGTCTGCTACTTTATTGCCGATTCCGCAGAGCTTGCTCCGAAGCTTGCAGGTCAGATCAGAACAGAAGTCGCAAACCGCCTCGGTATTATTGACGAGAGTCGTTTCGAGCTTTGCTTTATCGTGGATTTCCCGATGTACGAGTACGACGAGGAGAGCGGCAAGATCATCTTTACGCATAACCCGTTCTCAATGCCGCAGGGCGGTCTTGAAGCACTCAATACTATGGATCCCGTTGATATTCTCGCTTATCAGTACGATATCGTGTGCAATGGCGTGGAGCTTTCCTCCGGTGCTGTCAGAAACCATGATGTTGAAATCATGAAGAAGGCGTTCGATATCGCAGGCTATACAGAAGAGGAGCTTAAGCAGAAGTTTACCGCGCTTTACAACGCGTTCCAGTACGGTGCGCCGCCGCACGCAGGCATGGCGCCCGGTGTTGACAGAATGATAATGCTGCTCACCGGCGAGGAAAATATCAGAGAGATCATCGCTTTCCCGATGAACTCCAACGCGCAGGATCTCCTTCTCGGTTCGCCCGGAGAGGTAACAGAGCAGCAGCTGCGTGAGGTGCATATAAAATTAAGATAATGTATATCGCCGTGCGAAAGGTCAGCTTTCGCATGGCGGTTCTGAAAGGACGATAACGTATGGTAACGCGTGAAGACGTGATAAATATCGCCAGACTTTCCAAGCTCTATATCGCCGAGGAGGATCTGGACGAGATGACAAAGGCAATGGCGGATATCGTTAAATTTGCCGACACGATAAATAATGCTTCGGAAGACGGCGTTGAATTTGACAATATAAATAATCTCAGCAACGCATTCCGTGAGGACGAGGTAGTTCCTTCTTACGACAGGGACGAGATCCTCAGCAACGCAAACGATACAGACGAGGGGCATTTCCTCGTGCGCAAGAGGGTGTAAATATGGCAGAGGGAATGATAACGCGCTTCGGCAGAATGCTCAGGGATAAGGAGCTTTCCTGCACGGAGCTTACGGAAAAATATCTTACTCAGATCGAACAGGCTAACGGCGACCTTAACGCGTATGTTAAGGTTACGCCCGAGGAAGCTCTCAAAACGGCAAAGGCTGTTGACGAGAAGATCGCTAAGGGAGAGGAGCTGTCCGCGCTTGAGGGTATCCCGATGACGCTAAAGGACAATATCTCCACAAAGGGAATCGAAACTACGTGCTGCTCGAAAATTCTCGAGGGATACAAGCCGATATATAACGCAACAGTATGGGAAACACTCAGAAACAGCAACGCCGTTCTTCTCGGTAAAACGAACATGGACGAATTTGCAATGGGCTCTTCCTCGGAAACATCGTACTTCGGCGGCTCTGCAAATCCGCACGATATCACGCGCGTTGCCGGAGGCAGCTCGGGCGGCGTTGCTTCGGCGGTAGGCGGAAATATCGCCGTTTACGGTCTTGGCTCGGATACGGGCGGATCGATCCGCCAGCCGGCAAGCTTCTGCGGTATCGTAGGTCTTAAGCCAACGTATGGCGCTGTTTCGCGTTTCGGTCTTATCGCTTACGCGTCAAGCTTCGATCAGATCGGCCCGATCACAACGACGGTTGAGGACGCTGCTATCGTTTACGATGCGATATCCGGCTACGATAAAATGGATTCGACAAGCCGCGGCAGAGTCGGCGATCCCACTGTGAATTCGCTGAAAAATGACATTAAGGGCATGAAGATCGGTATCGCGGACGAGTATCTCGACGGCGTTAACGACGACGTAAGAGCGCTGATCGAAAAGGCGTGTGCCGTTTACGAGTCACTTGGCGCGCAGATAGTTCGCTTCAAGCTTCCGTCGCTTAAATACGCTCTTCCCGTTTACTATATCCTTGCGTGTGCCGAGGCTTCTTCAAATCTCGGCAGATATGACGGTATCCGCTACGGCTACCGCACTTCAAGCTACAACGACATCAATGAGATGGTCTGCAAAACGCGAAGCGAGGGCTTCGGCGCTGAGGTTCAGAGAAGAATCCTCCTCGGCACCTACGTTCTCAGCGCGGGCTATTACGACGCTTATTACAAAAAGGCTCAGAATCTTCGCGGTTCTATCGTAAATGCATTTAAAGCTGCGTTTGAAAGCTGCGACGTTATCCTTGCGCCCACCGTTCCTATGACGGCATTCAAAAAGGGCAGCGCTGTCAGCGATCCTATTCAGACTTATCTGACCGATATCTGCACAGTTCCCGTAAATATCGCAGGTCTGCCCGGCGTGAGCATTCCCTGCGGCTTCGATAAGGACAATATGCCTGTCGGAATGCAGCTTATCGGAAATACATTCTGCGAAAGCACTATACTCAACGCAGCATGGCAGTATGAGAACGCCGCAGGCGCGGACGTGTTCAGACAGTCGGCATACGGCGTTAAGCTTTAAAAGGAGGAACAGAAAATGCAATATGAGATGGTCGCAGGCTTCGAAACACACGTGGAGCTTGCTACAAATACTAAGATCTTCTGCTCCTGCACAACTCAGTTCGGCGCGGACTCCAACACTCACTGCTGCCCGATCTGTATCGGTCTTCCGGGCGTTTTGCCTAAGCTCAACCGTCAGGCAGTGAGATACGCTATCATGGCAGGTCTTGCAACGAATTGCCATATCGCGAATATTTCCAAGATGGACAGAAAAAATTACTGCTATCCCGATCTGCCTAAGGCATATCAGATCTCGCAGTACGATAAGCCGCTTTGCGAAAACGGTTATATCCAGCTTTCCAACGGCAGAAAAATCCGCCTTAACAGAATCCATATCGAGGAGGACGCAGGAAAGCTTATCCATAAGCGCGGCGATACTTATGTTGATTACAACCGCGGTGGAGTTCCGCTTATAGAGATCGTTTCCGAGCCGGATATCCGTTCGGTGGAGGAGGCGAAGGAGTATGTCGAAAAGCTCCAGCAGATCATGCGCTATATCGGCGTTTCAGACTGCCGTATGCAGGAGGGCAGCATGCGCTGCGACGTTAACGTATCCGTCAGACCTGTGGGCAGTACGGAGCTTGGCACTCGTACCGAGATCAAAAACATGAACTCCATTACGTTCATCGGCAGGGCAATGGAATACGAATTCGCCCGTCAGGTCGATCTTATCGAATCGGGCGGCGAGGTCGAGCAGCAGACGCTGCGCTACAATGACGCAGAGAACACAACTTCTCCCATGAGAGGTAAAGAGGACGCTAACGATTACCGCTATTTCCGTGATCCTGATCTCGTTACTATCAGCGTGACGGACGAGGAGATCGAGGAGCTTAAAGCGAAAATACCGGAGCTTCCGTTTGAGAAGGTCGAGCGCTACGTAAACGAGCTTGGTCTTTCCGAAAAGGACGCGGCGAATATCGCAAAGTACAGAAATATCGCTGAATTCTTTGAGGCTGCGTCGGAAGGCGTAAAGAACCCGAAGAGCGTTTCGAACTTCATTATCGGTCAGATCTTCCGCAGACTTGAAACTGAAGAGGACAAGGAGAATTTTGACATCAAAACAACTCCCGAACAGCTTTGCGAGCTTGTAAAGCTCATCGAAGCAGGTAAGATAAAGAATAATCTTGCTAAGTCCACGCTTGAAAAAATGCTTGACACAGGCAAGCCCGTTACGGAATTCGTTTCCGAAAGCGACATGGCAGGGCTTGACGAGAACGCCCTTGCAGAGCTTTGCAAAAAAGCTGTAGAATCTAACCCGAAGGCGGTAGAGGACTTCAAGAAGGGCAAGCAGAAGGCGGTCAAGTCTTTGGTTGGATTTGTAATGAAGGAAAGCCGCGGCAAAGCAGACGCAGCAGCAGCGGAGAAGATTATAATTGAAATTATAGGCGGCTAAGCGGCCGCAGGCAGTTCCGGCGGCGCGTCGCCGCTGACGTTTACGGCGGCGTGTCGCCGCTGACGGTTCCGGCGGCGTGTCGCCGCTGACGTTTACGGCGGCGTGTCGCCGCTGACGGTTACGTTTTTACTTTGTGGTAAAGGTTAGTTGGTCTCCGCGTTTTATGATCTGTGTTTTTTTTCGTGGAGATCAATTTTTGAAAATCATATAAAACATCAATTAACCGAGGTGCAGAAAAAATTCTTCTCTGCACCTTATTCTACGCAAAGAAATACATATGAAACAGGAGAGAGCAGCTATGAAAATCCTTATCACAGGCGGCACTACCTTTGTGAGCAAATACACCGCGGAATACTTTGTTCGCAAGGGTGACGATGTTACTGTTATCAACCGCGGCAGCAGAAAGCAGCCGGACGGCGTTACTCTCATCAACTGCGACAGAACGCAGCTCGGCGATACGCTGAAAGGAACGCATTTTGACGCGGTTCTCGATATCACCGCGTATACTGAGGAGCATGTTCAGACGCTTCTTTCGTCCGGCGTGACGTTTGACGATTATATTCTCGTCAGCTCAAGCGCGGTTTATCCCGAAACGAATCCACAGCCGTTTTCCGAGGAGCAGATTTGCGGAAAGAATTCCGTTTGGGGCGATTACGGCGTGAATAAGCTGAAAGCCGAAAAATATTTGAAGGAGAAATTTCCTTCGGCGTATATTCTCCGTCCTCCGTATTTTTACGGTATATACGAAAACCTGTACCGCGAAGCCTTTGCGTTTGACTGCGCGATGAAAGACAGATCGTTCTATATTCCCGGCGACGGAGAGATGAAGCTGCAATTTTTCAACGTTTCCGATTTCTGCCGTTTTATTGAAATTATTCTGGACAAGCACCCCGAAGATCACATTTTCAACGTCGGAAATAAGGACGTTGTTACCGTTAAGCAGTGGATAGAGCTTTGCTATAAGGCGGCAGGAAAAAATGCAGAGTTCGTGAGTGTCGATAAAAATATTCCGCAAAGGAATTATTTCAGCTTTCACGATTATGAATATGTTCTCGATGTATCAAAGCAGTATAAGCTTATGGCGGACACGGTTTCGCTTGAAGAGGGTTTAAAGCAGGAGTTTGAGTGGTACAAAAATAATCCCGACAGCGTTTATTTCCGCAAGCCGTATATAGAATACATAGAAGAAAATATTATTACATAATATAAAATATCATGAATATATCTATATCGGAAACTTAGTGAATTAATATCAAAAAAAATAACAAGAAACGAAATCCGCCCGGTGATCACCTGGCGGATTATGTACTGTTTAATTTTTCGAAATAAAGAGTTAATGATTTAAACAAAATGTGGCATTATAATTATAAAGATGTTTATTATTGAGCTGTTGTTGATGATTATATTATGTAACTCTCCCAATTTGACAAAATGGTTTTTTTATTATTGAAAATCGAATTTTGATATGGTATAATAGCTTGGAAAGTTATATTGACCGGAAAAACAGCAATTAACGCCGTCGGGCGTTTTCTTTGGAGGATTTTTGATATGAAGGTAATTTGCAAATCGGTCGTTTGCATTTGCGCTCTTTTTATGCTCCTGCTTTTTGCAGGGTGCGGTTCTGACGAGTATTCGGTTAAGGATTTTGCCGATGTGACGGTCGTGGGCTATACCGAACACGGAAGCCTTTCAATTAAAGTAAGCGAGTCTGCCATTAACGCTATTTACGCAGACGGAAAAAAGGATAAGGCTACAGCGCTGCGATTCGCAGAAACATTCCGCTTTTCTTACGACGGTCAGAGTACTGAGGATTCTTACTTCACAAACGGCGATGTCGTTACTATCAATGTTACCTACGATGAAAGCATGGCGAGAAATCTCGGCGTGAATTTTGTGGACTCTTCTTTTGATTATACAATAGAAGGTCTGGAGGATAAGGTTCAGGTCAGCCCGTTTGACGGTCTTAGCGTCAAGTTCAACGGCGTTGCGCCTTACGGTACTGTTCAGCTTGATAAATCTAACTGTATTCAGTACGTTATCGACAACGTTACGTTCTACTGCGATTCCTACGACCTCTCCAACGGCGATAAGGTCGTTGTAAGAGCTGAGTTCAATCCCGAGATCGCCGAAAGAAACGGCTATGTGTTTACAGAAGATGTAAATAAATACACCGTTGTAGGTCTGTCAAAATACGTTACAACGATGATTGGCGTGACGTATTCATCAGTTACCGCCGATATGCACTATATGGTCGAGCAGTATGTAGGCGGCAGCGAAACCTCTTATAAATCATTTAACTGGTACTTCGGTGAGGAGGATTCCGACACCGATACAGAGTCTGCATTTGCGCCCGACAGCGATTCGGACAGCGCAGACGATCCCTTTGCAGACGGTGCGGATGATCTTGGCGATGATACTCTTACAGAGGACGGCAGTTCTGCGCTTTTCGGCGCGTCCGGCGAGGAAACCTCTTCCAAAAAGAAGAAGCGCAAGTCCAATATTCAGAAGATCAAAGAGGATTTTGTCCTCTCCGATTTTGACGCGAAATTTGAGTACACTCCCGTTGAGTGCTGCTATGCGCTCAATCCGCTGCAGTACAGCGACAACAACTTTATCTCGGTCTATAAGGTAAAGGGTACGTTCGTCTGCACCGATACGGCAGGTTCGGGCTATATCAAACAGGGCGATACCGTTGTAGGCGAGATCTATGTTATGGCTTCGCTCAGCGGCGGCAGCGTTGATGTTAAAAATAATCTTGTTTACGATAAAACTACGCTCGAAAACGCACATTCATACTCTATCCGCACATTCCCGAAGTATGAGGACCTGACTGAAAACCTTTTCAAAAGTACCACCTACGTTGTAGAAAAGCTTGATTACGCAGAAGATCAGGCTGCTTACGATAAGTTTGTTAAGGATCAGGCGGATTACAATAAACGTACACGCCCCGAGGAATCTCATATCACTCTGCCTTCAAGCTCCGATTCGGATACCTCGTCCAAAAAGCGCGATTCCTCCGACGAAAGCGCAGAGTCAGGCGATAGCGATACCGATACGGAAAGCTTTGACAATACGTCTTCTCAGCTTGAATACGGCAGCGAAAGCGGCGCATATTACGGAGATGACGACGAAACAGGCAGCTTTGACGATAATAACGATGATGACGGCGAGGATAATTACGATTACGATTACTCCTACGGCTACGATTACGGAGATGACGGTTATTTTTATTGATAAATTTTTATGATAATTTACAGGTTTTGTTTGAAATGCCGACATTAATGTGATATAATAGAATGTAGTTTAATTTATGTAAGCAATTATACATTATTATTTGATAGGATGTGTATTAACAATGATAAATGGCACTTGTTTGAAAAATGCGATCATTTCAGGCGCAAACAACATCAGCAAAAACAGATCGGCAATAGACGACCTGAATATTTTCCCGGTTCCCGACGGCGATACCGGTACAAATATGTCAATGACGATCAATTCTGCGGCCGCTCTTCTTAAAGACCTTGACGACGCAGATGTTTCTGTCGTTTCGGCAAAGGCTGCTTCGGCAATGCTCCGCGGCGCAAGAGGTAACTCCGGCGTTATTCTCTCGCTCATCTTCAGAGGATTTTCTCAGGGTCTTAAAGACAGAGAAACTGCCGACGGCATTGACCTTACAACAGCTCTCGGTCAGGGCGTTGAAGCTGCCTATAAGGCTGTTATGAAGCCGACAGAGGGTACTATCCTTACTGTTGCACGCATGGCTTATGAAGCAGGCTCCGAGCTTGCAGTTACTAACTCCGACCCCGTTGCGGTATGGAGCGCCGTTGTTGCGGCTGCTCAGAAGGCTCTCGATCTTACTCCGGAGCTTCTGCCCGTTCTGAAAAAGGCTAACGTCGTAGACGCAGGCGGCAAGGGCTTGCTCACGATCTTTGAAGGTATGCTCTCAGTATTCAGAGACGGAACGATCATTGAGTTTGACGGCGACAAGGAAACTGAAAATACAGAAAAAGAGGATTATTTCCGTTCTGCTGCTGCACAGTTCGACGGAGATATCACATTTACTTACTGCACCGAGTTTATCGTCGGCAAAGACCCCGACGTTCACACAGATACGCAGGAGCTTCGCGACTATCTCAGAACAATTGGCGATTGTGTTGTTGTCGTTGATGACGAAGAGATCATCAAGGTGCATGTTCATACGGAAAGCCCCGGAAATGCTTTGCAGTCCGGTCTTGAATTCGGTCAGCTCCTCAAGGTAAAGGTAGAGAATATGAAGGAGCAGCACAGAAAGGCTGCCGAGGCTGAGGAAAGAGCAAAGGCAAAAGAGGCGGAGCGCCTTGAAAAAGAGCAGGAGTATGCAGTTCAGGAGCCTGTTGAGGAGATCGGCTTTGTTGCTGTTGCAGCAGGTGAGGGTCTTGTTCAGCTCTTTAAAGACTGCGGCTGCAGCCACGTTGTAAGCGGCGGTCAGTCTATGAACCCCAGCACTCAGGATATTCTTTCCGCGATCATGGCAACTCCGGCTAAGAGAGTCGTAGTTCTTCCGAATAACAAAAATATCATCATGGCGGCAGAGCAGGCTATCCCGATGGTTCACGACAGATCGGTGATCGTTATCCCGACAAGAACTATCCCGCAGGGTATTTCTGCGCTCCTTTCTTACGATACAGAGCTTGACCCGAATCTCGCTGTTGACGTTATGAGAGAGTCGTATCAGGACGTTCAGACAGGTCTTGTTACATTTGCGGCAAGAAATTCAGAGTTCGGTTCTCACAAGATCAGGGAGAACGACATTATCGGTCTGGAAAACGGCAAGCTTACCGTCAATGAAAAGGATATCGTGAAGGCTGCTATTAAGGTAACAAAGCAGCTCGTTTCGAGAGATTCCTCGTTCATCACCGTTATCAGCGGCGAAGGCGTTACAGATGAGCAGGCAGAAAAGGTCGTTGATACATTGACCTCTAAGTACGGCAAGGACATGGAGATCACTTACGTCAACGGCGGACAGCCCGTTTATTATTTCATTATTTCGGTTGAATGATAAATAACCATAGATTAACACAGCTAATTGTTTTACTTTGTTGAAAACCGGATCCTTTATGTCGTCTTTGAGCGGCGAGGGTAATTGGCTTTAGATGTACAGAGGGGCATTTCTGCCAAAACGCCCCTCTTTCGGAAATTACCCCGAAAATGGCCGGAATGTGCCTTTATTATCAGACTTTTTTTGAAAAAGTTTGATTTGACAAAAAACTTTAGCTGTGCTTCTGTCAGTTATTGTGTTTATTGGCAGACAAACTGTTAAAAGGTTGATTGAATTGGCTTCACTTTACGAGATACCGATCGAAAAGTTAAACGGCATAGGTGAAAAGCGTGCCCGGCTTTATCATAAGCTGGGCATTGTTTCTGTTGGTGATCTGATCCGCTATTATCCGAGAGCATATGAGGACTGGAGCAAGGTCACGGATATTTTCTCCGCACAGATCGGCGAGCTGTGCTGTGTTAGGGCTTATGTCGATTCCCCTCTTGTAAACAGAAGGGTTGCAGGCGGCAAGCTGCTTGCTTCAACGCGCGTTTCCGACGATACCGCGTTTGTGAAGCTTGTTTTCTTTAATAATAAATATATCGACAATATGCTTCACCAGGGAAGCGAATACCTTTTCTTCGGCAAAATGACGGAATCGTCCGGCGTTCGCGAGATGATAAATCCTGCTTTTCAGCCCGTGGGTAAGGCTGTTCCTATTCAGCCGATCTACAGTCAGGTCGCAGGACTTAATTCAAAGCAGATCGCTTCTGCGGTCAGGCAGGCGATCGCCATGCTGCCCGAAAAGGTAAAGGACACGATCCCCGATGATATTCGCGGCAAATATGACCTGATCGGTCTGCGTGAGGCGCTTTGTCAGATACATTTTCCCGAATGTTCCGATGACGCAGCCGCTGCGCGGCGACGGCTTATTTTTGAGGAGCTTCTTGTGCTTTTGCTGGGGCTTTCGGCTATAAAAAATATGCCTGACAAGAAAACCCGGGTCTTGATCGGGAAAAATTATACCGAGGAATTTACCGGCCTTTTGCCGTTTGAGCTGACCGGCGCACAGCGAAGAGCGATTGACGATTGCATATCCGATATGACGCATGGCGAAAATGCTATGAACAGGCTTGTTCAGGGCGACGTTGGCTCGGGTAAAACGATGGTTGCGGCAGCGTCTGCGTATACGTGTATAAAAAACGGATATCAGGCTGCTATGATGGCGCCTACGGAAATATTGGCGCGGCAGCATTTCGAAAACCTGGAAAAGCTGTTTTCCG
>CACYDO010000128.1 GCA_902773165.1 uncultured Ruminococcus sp.
CTTTAACCATCTGAGTGATAAATTCATAATGCCGTACCCCCTTGCTTATTCAAACTGAGATAAGAATCTCGTGTCGTTCTCGTAGAACAGACGCATATCGTCGATTCCGTAGCGGCGCATCGCAACGCGCTCCAGACCAAGTCCAAGCGCAAAGCCCGAATATACCTCGGGGTCAATTCCGCAGTTTTCGAGAACCTTCGGGTGAACCATGCCGCAGCCGAGGATCTCGATCCAGCCCTCATTTTTGCAAACACGGCAGCCCTTGCCCTTGCAGGAGAAGCACTGAACGTCTACCTCAGCGCTCGGCTCGGTGAAGGGGAAGTGGTGGGGACGGAAGCGAACAACGCTCTCCTCGCCGTAAAGTCTTTTGATGAATGTTTCAAGAGTACCTTTCAGGTCTGCAAATGTAATGTCCTTATCAACAACAAGACCCTCGATCTGATGGAAAAGCGGAGAATGCGTAGCGTCTACAGCGTCGCTGCGGAATACTCTTCCGGGAGAGATGATCCTGATAGGGGGCTTCTGCTTCTCCATAACGCGAACCTGAACGGGCGATGTCTGAGTTCTGAGGAGAATATTGTCTGTGATGTAAAATGTATCCTGCGTATCTCTTGCAGGGTGATCCTTGGGGATATTAAGCGCCTCAAAGTTGTAGTAATCATACTCGACCTCGGGGCCGTCTACGATCTCAAAGCCCATGCCCACGAATATCTCCTTGATCTCGTCGAGAACGATAGACAGCGGGTGCTTGTGACCGAGAGGCGATGTATCCGCAGGAAGTGTGACGTCAAGCTTCTCGTCTTCAAGCTGCTTTTCGAGCATTGCCTCTGCAAGCTCCGCCTTTTTTGCTTCGACTGCGGTTTCGATGAACGAGCGAACCTCGTTTGCAAGCTGTCCCACAACTGGGCGCTCCTCGGGCGAAAGCTTGCCCATCTGCTTCAATATAGACGTAAGCTCGCCTTTTTTGCCTGCGTATTTTATACGCAGCGCTTCTACATTGTCAACAGCGTTAGCCGCTGCCAGCTCTTGCTTGACCCGTTCGCGGATCTCTTCAAGCTTCTGTTTCATTTTCTCAGTTCCTTTCAATGCGATTTAACAAAATCAAAAAAAGCCCCTTTTCATCGGTCAAAGCTTCGATGAAAAGGGACGAACAAACTGCCGCGGTACCACCCGTATTTCCTGCTTCGTTTCGCACAGGAATCTCATTATCGCGATAACGGCGCTGCTCCGTCACAGCCTAAAGGTGCGCTGCGCACTTTCAGCCATGCCGCTCCGAAGCGAATTTCTGCCGCCGCTGCATAAGCAGGCTTACAGCCCCGGGCCTGCTTTCTCTGTTAATGCGTTAATCGCCGGCATACTGCACTTCTTCACTGCGTTTGAATATATTTTTGATTTTATTTGGTAATTTTGATTATATCATTTTTCATTATTTTTTTCAAGTAGATTTTGAAAAAATCGGAGAAATCATGTTATCGGTATAGTTAATTGCGAAAATGGAATTATACATATCAAGTATAATGACATTATTATTGAGGTAATTAAATAATCTGAATTAATGAATATTGTTAACTTTATGCAGGGGCGCGCAGCGACCCGTACCAAAAGCCCCCTTCCTTCCCTTGTGGAGGGAAGGAAAGGGGTTAGGGGTAGGTTGGGTGGCGAAGGTGAACAGTAGTTATTTACGATTATTTCGTTGACATAGTATTAATTTTCCTCTTTGGCATTATTCAGCGAATGATACGTCTTGATAATAAGCACAAGCGCAATTATGAACGTCAGGAAATCGGATACGGGCATTGAGTAGAGAACTCCGTCAAGACCGAATTTCAGCGGAAGCAGCAGGGCAAAGCCTACGCCAAAAACGATCTCTCTTGTCATTGAAAGAGCAGTAGATTCAAGCGCCTTTCCCATTGCCTGAAGAAAAATGAAGCAAGCCTTGTTGACGCAGGCTAATATTATCATGCATAAGTAAATGCGGAAAGATTTTAAAGCAAAATCAGTGTAATATACGCTCTCGTTTGCCGCACCGAAAATACCGATAAGCTGACGAGGAAACAGCTCGACTATGATAAGCGCTGCCGCGCCTACCGCCGCTTCTGCAATAAGAAGTTTTGTAAACAGCTCACGTACTCTTAAATTCAGTCTTGCGCCCATATTGAAGCCGACGATCGGAATGCACCCGGCAGCCATACCGACTACCATAGAAATTACTATCTGGAAAAATTTCATTACAATACCAACTACTGCCATTGGTATCTGAGCGTACTGCTGCTGCATAAATATCGGGTCAAGCGCGCTGTATTTGCGTATCATGTTGTTGATCGCTGCCATTGCCGCTACAAGTGATATCTGCGATAAAAAGCTTGTAAGTCCCAACAGAAGCGTGCGCTTTAATATTTTTCCATCAGGCTTAAAATCGGCAAGCGAAGGCTTTATGAGCTTCATATTCGCGATATACCAAATTGCCAAAGCAGCCGTAGCAGCCTGACCGATCACCGTAGCAAGCGCCGCGCCCATCATGCCCCATTCGAAAACGAAGATAAAAACAGGGTCAAGGATTATGTTTATCAGCGCTCCGGCAAGCGTGGAGACCATAGCGAATTTGGGACTTCCGTCTGCGCGGATTATCGGATTAAGTGCCTGACCGAACATATAAAACGGGATACCCAAGGTTATCCAGAAAAAATATTCCCGTGAATAATTAAAGGTTTCCTCGTTTACCGTTCCGCCGAACATAGCGATTATTCTGCTGCTGAAAATCAGATAAACGGCGCTAAGCAAAAGCGACATAACGAGAACCGCAGCAATTGAGTTTCCTACGCTTTTTTTACCGTTGCTTTTATTACCCATTCCAAGACTAATGCTGACGAAAGCGCAGCAGCCGTCTCCTATCATAACGGCGATAGCAAGGGCAATTACCGTTAACGGAAATACAACGGTGTTTGCGACGTTGCCGTAAGAGCCGAGGTACGATGCGTTTGCTATGAATATCTGATCTACGATATTATACAATGCGCCTACAAGAAGGGAAATAATGCATGGTACGGCGTATTTTCTCATCAGGACGGAGATTTTTTCCTCTGCGAGAAATTTGTTTTCATTCTTTTCCATATGAGTGTTCCTTTCATAAAAAAATGCGTGCAGCGATGGAGAAATCCGCTTCGCTGCACGCAATTGTGCTTACTAGTATACAGCGAACAGCGGCTGCCCGTACAACCGGACTTACGCTTTCGCTGCTCGTTGCAAATAATGCTTATATTTATATTATATAACAAATTTTGCCCGTTTTCAAATAGGCAATTTTAACAAAATAAAGAGATAAATAAAAGCTGCACGATAAAAAACTGATCTCTCACATATTTAAATCTTTTTATTGACAATCTGCGATAATTATGATATTATAATTATAGTTGAACAACTGCTCAACTATATACACTCTATCGGTTCGGAAACAGGAGTATAAATATATGGATAATTCACCTGTATGTGGCTGCGAAATCGTACACGACGACATTTTGCAGGACACAAAAGAAAAAATGCTTGAAAAAGATATGTATATTGAGCTTGGCACATTGTTTAAGCTCTTTGGCGACGGAACGCGGCTGCAAATCCTTCATGCTCTCGAGCACAATGAGCTTTGCGTCTGCGATATTGCCGCGCTTCTCGGTCTGACAAAATCTGCCGTGTCGCACCAGCTTAAAGCTCTGAGAATGGCTAATCTCGTGAAATTCCGCCGTGAAGCTCAGACGGTATATTATTCGCTTGCCGATTCTCACGTAAAAACGATCATAGATATTGGTCTGGAGCATTTGCTTGAGGAAAAGACGCTCTGAATTTAAAATGGGTATCGTATTATTAATGTAGCAATTAAATAA
>CACYDO010000129.1 GCA_902773165.1 uncultured Ruminococcus sp.
GATGAAGAAAGAGAAACTCTCAGAATGCTGTACAAATATGCCGCAGAGCTTGATCTTTCCGTCGGAGATATGGCGGCGGCATATGCAGACGGTTCGGTAACACTCGGCGAGCCTATCACTCTTAAAGGCAATATTGAAGATATGGGCGAAAGCACCGAGCTTGCGCTTGACGGCGGTTTCCGTGAGATGAACGAGGGCTTTGCAGATTACCCGACTATGATCTACGACGGACCTTTTTCCGATCATATTTCAAACAGAAAATCGGTCTTTCTGAAAGGTCAGCGCGATGTCACGCAGGAACAGGCAGAATCGGTAGCTGCGAATTTTCTGAAAATTGACAAAAGCAAGCTCAGCTATGAGGGCGAAACTAAGGGTAACCTGCCGACTTTTAATTTTACGACGGAAACCGGCTACATCACCGTTACAAAGCAGGGCGGCTATGTTGATATTTACCGCAGCAGCGAAGCAGTAGGGAATACGACTCTTTCCTACGATGACGCGCTCAGCGAGGCTAAAAAGCGGATCTCGTCAATATTTAATGAGGATTTCACAGAGAGCTACTATTCTACCACAGACAACGTGTGCACAATAAACCTTGCTTACACAAAGGATAATATCGTTTATTACAGCGATCTTATAAAGGTGAGTGTAAGCCTGCAAACAGGAGAGATAATGGGCTACTGCGCTACCGGCTACCTGATGAGCCACACGGAAAGAGATCTGAAATCTCCGCGTATTTCGCAGGCAACGGCGCAGCAGTCACTCAGCAAGTCGTTAAAGGTGAAGTCGGTAAAAACTGCGCTTATTCCCACAAGCGGACTGCATGAGGTCCTGACTTATGAATTCACCTGCGAAGCCGACAACGAAACGCTGCTTGTGTATATCAACTGCGAAACGGCGCAGGAGGAACAGATGTATATCGTTCTGAAAAGCGAAAACGGCGTACTCGTAATGTGATTGCGATTCCCGGGAAAGTAAGTGAAATTCTTAGGATATAAACACGTATGGGGCAGAACCGGATGTAATACGGTTCTGCCCCATACGCTCAATAGGTATACTTAGAGATAGTGGAACGCAAGTTTAATAAATATTTATCCGACAGATTCATAAGTGCAGCCGCCGGAGAAAGTAAACTGATCTATCACGTTTCCGTTAAGATCATAAACAGGGATAGACGAGCCGTCAACATTCTCTGTATATTCGACTGCGTCCTTCGGAGATTTCGCTATGTAGAACAGATCTGTTTTGCCGACGTATCCGCTTGCACCGTTATCACCAACTGCGGAGATAAGATCGGGGTACTCCTCGTATCTTTCAGCAAGCTCACATGTGCCGTAGGTTTTGCCGTCATTAGTAATATTATAGGTCGGTGAAGCGTAGGAAGGTGACGAGGAGGAAGATGGGAAATAAATAGATACGGGGTCTTCAAGATTTAAACCTTCGTATACCCATGAACCGTCCTCAATTTCACCGGTGAAAAACAATGCCATGCCTCTGGCGTTGTAGCTGCCCGGAATCGATTTAGTTGTGTATACGCTCATGGTATTGGTGTACAATGAATTGTATGTTACCCCCGAGGAAGACACTAATTGATTATTAGCGTTATAAAGCATAGCAAGACCCGCTATATAATTAGTAGGTACAACATAATTATCTCGTGTTTGAATTCGTACCGTGGAGCTGACGGTCGCGCTGTTTGCTTCGCCCGTGCATTGGCACTTATACTTGATATTATTGACATCTATCCATGTCCATGTGCTGAGCGCGGAAGATGGTATTATCGCCGTTGTGGCAATAATAATCGAAAGCAAAAGGGGCAACATTACTTTGAGAGTTCTTTTTTTCATAAAAGATTCACTTCCTATTCTTTGTTTTTTCTAAGTATACCTAATATAAAATAATTGTATTTCCCTGCCGTCCGATTTATTAAACGACCGGCAGGGTTAATATTAATCTAATTTAACTTCAGAGCTTGTGTAATATCCGGTGTTTGAAATTGTAAGCGAGCATTCGTATTTATACTCTTTATCGCCGTCTTTTATAGTGAAGATCGCACTGCCAACCTTGTGACAAATGCATATTACTTCACCAAATGGTTCGTCAGTTTCCTGACCGGCGCAGATAAGCTCTTCGATCTCTGCAAATTCCGGGTCGCTGCACTCAATGGCAGCGTCTTTTGACAACCATAAATTGTCAAACAAAAAACGGACTTCTCGGTTCATATTTTCCGTTGGCAAATTGTACGGATTATCTCCAAGATTAACCTTTTCTATCGGTGGCGCTTCGCCATGTTCAAGCTTGTAGTCGATCCTGTTTTGAACAAAGTCGTCATATGCAGAGTACGTTATACTGCTTGAAAACGCAGCGTTAACCTTTGGATCTTCAAGCTGCTTGTTGGACTTGAATCCGGTAGGACCGAAGATATATTTTCCGACTATTTCGGTACCGTCTTTGTCAAAGGCGTATACCCAGTTTCGCTTGATATTTGTCTGCGGATCGGGTGCAGTAAGTGCAGTGAGAAGACCGTTCTGCCTTAACGCAGCCCTCTCCTCGGGAAGAAGCAGACTCGTTTCAAGCATTCCCAGATCGTATCTGTAAACATAAACGGCGTCAGTCCCGTTTGCAACAGCAATAAGATCTGTTTCAAATCGGGTTCCGCCTAAAGTTTCTCCATATTTGTTTATTTCGATATCCATCGGCATTAATGCAATATCGTCAGTTGATACGTGAAGATATTCGTACATATCGGTAATTTCCTCTGCCTTTTGCTCCGAAATACCGGTATTCCTTGTCTGGATTCCCACAAGCTCACGCAGTGCAGATCTGATATTCGGGTTGGTAAATGCGGCTGCCGTTGTTCCTGCCGTAATTAATGCTGCGGCAGCTAAGGCAATTGCAGCGACTCTTTTAGGCGCTCTGTGAGGTCTTGCTTTGTCATACAGATCGGTAAGGCGATTTTTGTTCCTAAAAACAAGCCTTCCGGCAGCTTCGGGATATTCGGTAGTCAATGCTTTTTCGATATCTATATCTTTCATAGCTATTCCTCCTTGTATATTTCTCGCAGCAGTTCCTTTGCTTTTTTTAGTCTGTCGCCGATGGTTGAGCGTTTTGTTTTTGTGATGCCGGCGATCTCTTCGATAGTAAAGCCCTCCCTGTAGTAAAGCTCGATGACGATCCTGTATTTTGGGGGCAGCTGCCGAACAGCAAGCCATATTTCAGAGCTTTCAGCCGGATTATTGTTGTCGGGCAGAGTTTCGTCAAGCTCGCACCTGTTTCTGTTCCAAAAGGAGTTCAGGTGATTTTTCGACAGATTTATCACAACACGCAAAAGCCACGCGCGGCGGTGATCTTCGTTTTTAAAATTGGGAGATGTTTCGAGGTATTTGACAAAAGCCTTTTGAACAATATCCTCGGCGTCGGCTGTGCTTTGGCAGTACGCATACGCGCAGCGCAGCATGGCGTCTGAGTATTTTCTTACAGCTTCTTCAAAATCCTCTCTATCAATGCGCATTGTTTCTCACCCTCTGTAATATAAACAATTGAGAACAGCTATTTTTCCGAAATATCCGAAAAATTTTTAAAATTATTTTTTCGCAACAAAATTCCCCCACGGATATTCCTCTCCGTGGGGGCGTTTATAATATCAGATCAGTGTGAGATTACCTCACAGCCGTTTTCCGTAACGATGACCTGTATTTCACGCTGCGCAGAGGGTTTGCCGTCTGCCGTGCGTATTGTCCAGCCGTCTTCTTCGTCCTGCTTGATCTTGTAAGTACCCATGTTTATCATAGGCTCTATTGTGAAGCAGAGTCCGGGAGCAAGCAGCATATCCGTACCCTTGTTTGAAACGTAGCTTACCCAGGGGTCTTCGTGAAATTCCAGACCGATACCGTGACCGCCGATCTCGCGAACGAC
>CACYDO010000130.1 GCA_902773165.1 uncultured Ruminococcus sp.
GAACTGCCCCCGGGTGCATACCCGGCTGAACTGCATACGGGCCTTGCCCGGCAGTGCAAAAAAGACACAGACCGACAAAGCAGATCTGTGTCTAAAAGATGTATGTTTACTTTTTATGAAGTATAGACTACATTGCCGTTACTATCATAAACATTGGTGCCGGGATTAAGATCCGCGCATTCGATTGCATTATCAATGAACTGATAAGCTCCAAGCTGAGAATCCTCATCATTCCAATCACTGCGAACTCTATACAGCTCATGTACAACGGCATTTTCTGCCGGAAGCGCATAGGATTCAGCGTCTGATGAAAGCTGTGAAGACGAAAGATCATATTGTGTAAGATCCCAGCTCTCTATGATAGAGCAAATAACATCAACATAATCCGGCGCTGTACAGTAACCACCGTCATAAATGATCTGAGCAGCTTTCCTGTAATCAGTGCAGCCTACAATACCATCATAAAGCGGAGTTACACCATCGTAAGAGGAATTGATCAATACAGATGAATGATCTGCAATACTGTCTTCCATCGAGTCATATTTGCGGAAATCAGCATTTACATAATAAAAATATCCGTTAGAGTCATACTCCTTTGTTGCGATCGTATAAACCGAAACGCCGTCCCACGGTGAATTTTCTCTGGGGGTATCCTCTACCCAGCCTTTGATACCAAAGCAGTTATTAGCCTCTATTGACAGCTTAGACTGACCATAGCCTGACTCAAGAATAAACTGAGCAATAGACACAGACGCTAATATTCCTGTTTTACGCTGATCTTCGGTAAATAACGGACCTACCCTTTCTACCACATCGGCAGGAGCCCAGCCTTCCATTTCAGCAACCTGAGTTTTAGAAGGTATAGAAGCAACATTATTCTGCGGAGTATAAGGAGTTGTATCTCCCCATACTCCAGCACGCAGTGCCAGGAGCGCATCCTCAGCTTCAACCACACCGTTGCTGTTGAAATCAGCCAACCATATCTGATCATCCGACAGAATAGCAGGATTCATAGACATATGAAGGATAAGCAGAGCGTCGTTTGAATCAAGTACACCATCCATATTATAGTCGCCTTTATCAAATCCATCGGCACTTGCCGAAAGAACAGAACAAGACAACCCTGCCGCTGCCAACAAAATTGCAGCAGCCTTTGTTAAATGATTCATTAAAAAATTCCTTTCTTTCGCACAATTGTGTTTTTTGTACCCCAAAACAACAACAAACATTTCGATATAAAAAGAAGGTTAATCTTCACCCAACTCTACACCGCTATACTAGCATTTAAATATGAATAATGTATGAATTCACACTGAACATTTAAATAACAATCAACCCACAAATTCACAGATACAGCAATCATCGTCAACCGACATAATTTTCACTCTGCGGATCTCTCCTCCAAGCTCTTCATTTGTTTTGATCTTTACCGGAGTATAATTCATTGTATATCCGTGATAAAAGCCGCTGCTGTCGGGCTGTTCAAATAAGACAGACGCCTCTAATCCGCACTGACTGTTTAAAAATTCTGTGCGTGACACTGAGACAGCATTCAGCATAATATGGCTTCGCTGAGCTTTTGTCGAGCCATCTATCTGATCGAGTCTTTTTGCAGCAACCGTACCTTCTCTTTGCGAATACGGAAAAACATGTACCTTTGCAAATCCTATGTGTTTTACGAATTCGAGCGACCGGGCAAACTCCTCCTCCGTTTCTCCGGCAAATCCTACCATAACATCAGTTGTTACGGCACAGTTCGGAAATGCATTGCGTAAATCATTGACAATTTTTTCATACTCAAAAGCAGTGTAGTGGCGATTCATACGTTTCAGAGTTTCAGTACAGCCGCTTTGGAGCGACAGGTGAAACTGAGGGCAGAATTTTTCAAGCTTAGACAGACGTTCAATAGAATCCCTATCCATTCTTTCAGGCTCAAGCGAACCCAGACGCACACGTTCAATGCCGTCCGTACTGCACGCAGCTTCTACGGCGTCGCAGAGGTGCAGTCCTATTTCCTGACCGTAGGCAGACAGATTAATTCCAACAAGAACTATTTCCTTATAACCGTGGGAAGCAAGGTCTGAAAGCTCTCTTTTCAATATATTGATCGGCTTTGAACGAACAGGACCTCTTGCATACGGAATTATACAGTATGAGCAATATCTGTTGCAGCCGTCCTCTATTTTTACGAAAGCACGTGTTCTTTCTTCAAATCCCGATACTACGACCTGCTCAAAATCGGTATTTTTTGTATACTGATGGACATGAATTATCTGTTTACGCGTTTTAAGAAATGTTTCTATCTCCTGCGGAAGCTCGCTTCTTGCTGAATTTCCGAGAACAATATCGACACTTTGAAACTCCTCTGTCAGATCGGGATACGCCTGCGGCATACAGCCTGTAAGGACAATGACCGCATTCGGGTTGCTTCTGCGAAGCTTGCGCACGAGCTTCAGAACCTTATTATCGGAAACAGAGGTAACAGTACATGAATTAATTATCATGATATCGGCGTTCTGCTTATCCGATGTATATTCATATCCGCTTTTCTCCATCAGATCTGTCATTACCTGAGATTCATACCAATTAACTTTACAGCCGAAATTAAAAACAGAAAATGTCATTTATGTCATCCTTTTGATATTTGAAATATAATTTTTACAAAAATGTGATTATTTTTAAGAAATAAATTGCGAAATTTTATCTTTTTACCAACATTTTTTCAAATTGATTATTGACAAATCTAAAAAAAGTGATAATATATAATATAGTTTTTTGACGCTTGCCGAAAGGCGGCACAAATATTATGAAAGGGTCTTATTAATGTTCAAAAAGGTAGTAAACATTTCATCATTTGACAGTGCAAAAAAGTTCGTCAATCTTACATCTAAATATGATGATGTAAAAATGAGGCTTAGAGTAGATGATTACGAGATCGACGCACATTCTATTGTTGGAGTGCTAAGTATTGTTGACAGCGAAGTAAACGCAGTTTTCACAGCTGATCTTCCTGATTCAGACGCTCAGCTTCTCCGGGACATTGAGCCGTTCATCGTTAACGCATGATGAAATTCCGGTAATAAAAACGCTTTGATACACAAATTAAATCAAACACAGCGCACCGTTTTTTGACGGTGCGTTTTTTGTTATCTTCTTTTTATTGCACCGACAATGCTGAACAATATGAAGCAAGCCAGGTTTACGCAAACTATTGTGGCACCAGAAGCAGTTTCCATATAAAAAGAAAGCACCAGACCAACAACAACACATATTACCGATTGAACGGCAGCCGACAGCACAACGCTGCGATAGCTTTTAAAAACTCTCATCGCAGTAAGTCCGGGAAATATAATAAGGCTTGAGATCAAAAGCGTACCCATTATCTGCATACCGAGAACGACCGTCAGCGCAGTAAGCAGTGCGATAACCATATTATACGCCTTCGCGTTTGTACCGGTTGCGAGAGAAAAATTCTCATCGAATGTAACGGAAAATATTTTATGATAGAAAAATATATAAAGGAAAAGGACTATTGCACAAAGAATCAGACTAAGAATAACGTCCTCTTTTGACAGTGCCAGAATGCTGCCGAATAAGTAGCTGTACAGATCTGTGTTTAATCCGCCTGTCAAACTTGTTACGACAATACCTATAGCAAGCGCGCTGCTTGAAACTATTGCAATAGCGCCGTCGCCGTTTATCTTACTGTTCTGGCTTATGCGCAGCAGAAAAAAAGCGGAAATGATAACTACGGGTATCGCAACGTGAAGCGGAGCAAGGTTCATTGCAGCAGCCAGTGCAAGTGCACCGAAGCCTACATGAGAAAGGCCGTCGCCGATCATTGAATAGCGCTTAAGGATAAGGCTCACGCCCAACAGCGCCGCACAAAGAGCTACCGGAACTCCAACTATCATAGCCCTTTGCATAAATGTAAAGGACATCATTTCACTGATTGAGTATTCCATTTAATTTATCTCCTTTTGCAGCGCATTATTTATTCATAAACTGATCTGAAATACTGCTTTTTTTATACTCATCGACCATACCGAAAAAGCAGGTTTTATTTTCGAGATGAAGGATATGAGTAGCTGCGGCAACAGACTGCTTCACGTCATGCGAAACCATAATAACTGTTATTTTATCGTCATGGTTAAGCTCTGATATCAACCCGTAAAATTCGGCTGAAACAACGGGGTCAAGACCGGTAACGGGTTCATCGAGAAGCAACAGTGATTTTGTCGCGCAAAGTGCTCTTGCCAAAAGCACACGCTGCTGCTGACCACCGGAAAGATCTCTGTAACAGCTGTTTTTCAGATGAGTTATAGAAAGGCGTTTAAGATTATCATCGGCGAGCTTTCTTTCTCTTCTGCCATAAAACGGCGACAGGCCTTTTCTGTTCAGCGTTCCGGAAAGAACAACTTCATAAACGGACGCAGGAAAATCGCGCTGAACGGGCGACTGCTGAGGAAGATAGCCGATCTCGCTTTTGACAAGACCGTCGGAATACTTTATTTCCCCTGAGGAAGGCTTCAACAATCCCAAAAGCCCTTTCATCAGCGTAGACTTACCCGAACCATTTTCTCCGAGAATACAGAGATAATCTCCGCGCTCGAGCGAGAAGCTGAGGTGTTCGAAAACATTAACTCCTTCATAGCTCATGGTAACATCCGTGCATTCAAGAATAGCCATCTCTTACTGTTCCTCTCCATTTACATTTTGCTTGCTCATGCACTCACCGCATGTTCCATACAGCATGATTTTCCCTGGATCTACCTCAAAATTGTGATGTTCCTTCATATGAACAGCTATCTGTTTCATTAATGTACAATCGGTATGTATAAGTTTGCCGCACACGCTGCATTTTAAATGAAAATGCTCACAGCACTCTCCCTTATCGCCGATAAACTGATAGCAAGCGGAAGAATTATCCCCCACAATAAATTTCCTGACAAGACCGGCTGAAACAAGCTTATCAAGCTGTCTGTATACCGTAGACATACCGAGTGGGTGACCAACGGCCTTCAGGTGATCGGAGATATCTGCAGCTGTCATGTGGATATCTCTGTTGCTGTTAAGACACTCAATAAGAATTTCCTTCTGCTTGGTTTTATACTCCTGCATACTCCTTCACCTCATGGTATTTGAAAATGATTTTCATTTTTATTTATTCTACCACATCCTTCCTCCTTTTGTCAAGCACCAACAGCCGGGGTCGGCAAGCGCCGACAGGCAGTTCCGCTTTTACTTTACCATGACGGTCAGTTAGTCTCCGCGTTTTGGGTCGCCCACTAATATTTTACACTTACCAGCCGGGGTCGGCAAGCGCCGACAGGCAGTTCCGATTTTACTTTACCGTTACGGTCAGTTGGTCTCCGCGTTTTGGACTGCCTGGAAATATTTTACTCTAACAGACAGCTTCCAATAAAACAACCGGATAGGAACATAGTTAATGAAATCAACACACCTAGTATATCACTTCAAAATTATTTCGTTTTTTCTTGAAATATAAGATATAGTATGGTAAAATTCAATTATACAGATCATGTCTTTTTGGGGGGATTTATTATGAAAAACGATCTGATTATAAAAGCACTTACAAAATATTTAGCCGGCCTGATTCTGGTAATGGCTTTAGTATTTATTCCGGCAGGTTCTTTTAAATTCGTAAATGGATGGTTATTTATCGGACTGCTTTTTCTTCAAATGCTGATAGTGGGGATAGTATTGCTGATTAAAAGTCCTTCTCTTCTTGAAAAAAGGCTGAATGCAAAGGAAACTCAATCAGAACAAAAGAGCGTTGTAGCTTTAAGCGGCATTATGTTTCTTTCAGGATTTATAATTGCCGGTCTGAATTATCGATTCGATTGGATTTTGCTTCCAAAGTGGGTAGTCGCTTTGGGTGCGGTCGTATTTTTGCTGTCATATATAGCATATGCCGAAGTTTTAAGGGAAAACGAATATCTTTCAAGAACAATTGAAATACAGGAGAACCAGAAAGTAATAGACACCGGGTTATATGGCGTTGTTCGTCACCCGATGTACGCCTCTACGGTGCTGATGTTCGTTTCCATCCCCATCGTATTAGGCTCTTTGATTTCATTTTTTATTTTTCTGATATATCCTTTTATACTTGCAAAGCGCATCAAAAACGAGGAGCTTATTCTTGAAGACGGGCTTGAAGGCTATGCGGAGTACAAGAAAAAAGTTAAGTACAGACTTATTCCATTTATATGGTAATGCGTTTTCTAAGGCAATACCGCACAAATATAGCACTAAATCTGCTTGCATATTTAGTGCTAAGTGCTCGCAGCACACCAAGAATTCAAGTCGCAAAACGCAGACTGATTGGATTGTGCTGCAAATGCCCTTGGGGTACCGTTAGCCGGTATTTGAGCGGTGTTGCCCTAATTAATCAATCTGCAAGGAGGGCAAAAAATGTTTTTACGGCATTACAAGCCATGTGACGCAAAAAAAATAGTTTCATGGTGCAAAGACGAGAGAATCTTTCAGCTTTGGGGCGGAGAGCGTTTCGGAAAATTTCCCATCACAGAAAAGGTAATGAACAATAAGTATTTTAATGAAAACGGCGACTGCATTGAAGAGGATAATTTTTATCCTATGACCGCCGTTAATGATGGTGAAACGGTCGGTCACTTTATCATACGGTATCTGAATGGAGATCTGAAAATACTCCGGTTTGGCTGGGTAATTGTAGATGAATCTAAACGCGGCTGCGGCTATGGGCAAAATATGCTAACGCTTGGATTAAAATATGCGTTTGAGATCATGATGGCTGACAAGGTAACGATAGGTGTATTTGAGAATAATACTCCTGCGTATCGCTGCTACCAATCTGTTGGTTTTCATAAGGACGAAAACGCTGAGGATTATTTTGAGGAAATTCAGGGAAAAATGCAAAGAATAATCGAGCTTGAAATAACAAAGGAAGAATATCAGCGGTAAAAATTCGCTGTCGGGCAGACGTATTCCAGTATTATTTCGAAAATTTTGCCATAACAGGTGAGAATTATGAATATTACAGATAAAAATATAGACGGCGGAAAAGCTTTTGACTGGGGGAAAACCTCGGCAGATTACGCAAGATTTCGTGATATTTATCCGCAGGAATTCTACGGAAAAATATTAAACCGAAATCTATGTATGAACGGTCAGAGTGTTCTTGACGTTGGTACGGGTACCGGCGTTATTCCTAGAAATATGTATAAATACGGTGCAAGCTGGACGGGTACGGACATTTCCAAAGAACAGATCGAAATGGCTGAAATTCTCTCAAAGGATATGGGTATAAAATATTATACCGCTGCAACGGAAGAAATTGATTTCCCGGATAATTCATTTGATGTAATTACGGCGTGTCAATGCTTTTGGTATTTCGATCACGAAAGAGTCATGCCGAATTTTTACAGAATGCTTAAACCCGGCGGCAGCATTCTTGTACTGTATATGGCATGGCTGCCATTTGAAGACAAGATCGCAAATGCAAGTGAAAATCTCGTTCTGAAATACAGCCCGAATTGGAGCGGCGCAGGAGAAACTCTCCATCCCATTGATATTCCGGAATGCTGCCTTCGGAAATTTGAGCTTGTTTATCATGAGGAATACCGTTTGAATGTGCATTTTACTGCCGAAAGCTGGAACGGCAGAATGAAAGCATGCCGCGGCGTAGGCGCTTCTTTATCCGCGGAGGAAATATCTGCATGGGAACGGGAGCATATCAAGCTTCTGTCAGAGATCTCACCCGAAGAATTTAATATTCTGCATTATGCTGCGATTGCGGAACTAAGGAAACACTCGATTTGATTAATGCTTCCATAAAGAAGAAAAATAAAATTTTGTAAATAATTCCCAACAAAAGTTTATTGACATTTTGAGAATATTTTGTTATAATATACACAGGTTAAGCTATATAAAATCGTGACAAATGCAGAAGGTGTGATGCCAATGAGAAACGAAATTTTGTCAAACGAGCAAGCGCTGCTGTTAAAGCTGAGAACCGATGAGAACATATCCAAAATGAGAGAATTTCCCCATCACGGAACGATCACGGTTTATGATCACAGTCTTAACGTTGTGCTCACAAGCCTGAAAATTGCAGAAAAGCTTTCATTGGATCAGAAGCAAAAGGAAAACATCATTGTCGGCGGGATGCTGCACGATTTTTTTCTTTACGACTGGCACGAAGGACGGATACGCGAAGACGGCATTCACTGCTGGCTTCACCCAAAGGTAGCTTTACAGAATGCAAGC
>CACYDO010000131.1 GCA_902773165.1 uncultured Ruminococcus sp.
AAAACGCGGAGACTAACCTACCGTCACGGTAAAGTAAAATCGGAACTGCCTGTCGGCGCTTGCCGACCGTAAGTGTATAATTTTAGTGGGCAGCCCAAAACGCGGAGACCAACTGACCGTTACGGTAAAGTAAAATCGGAACTGCCTGTCGGCGCTTGCCGACCGCCTGCCCGGATGTTTTTGAGGGGAAATGTGGTATAATAGGAAGGAAAAAAGAAAGAGGGAGTGTTGGTGTGAAAATACTATTCGTTTGTACCGGGAATACGTGCCGCAGCCCGATGGCACAGTACCTGTTTGAAGAAGAAATGAAAAAACGCGGTGTTTTGTGCGAGTGCAGAAGCGCCGGTCTTGCGACCTTTACCGGAAATCCTGCGTCAGATCTTGCCGTTGCCGTTATGAAGGAGATCAATATTGATATCTCCGGATTTCGTTCGACAAGTATCCGCTCTATTCTTGCCGAGGAGTTCGACCTTTATGTACCGATGACGTATAACCATGCGCATGCGCTGCTTGAACTAGGGATAGGTAAAAAGAAAATTTACCTTTTCGATAAAGACGTTATAGACCCCTACGGCGGAAATATTGAATTTTATCGCAAAACGCGCGACGATCTTATACAAAAGCTTCGCAGACTTGCTGCGTTTGTCGAGCGGAATTACGGCGGAAATGAAGTATGAACAGCAGTATCTGTATAGTAAAAATGGAAAAAGAACATATCCCCGGTCTGGTGGAAATCGAAAACGCCTGTTTTTCTCACCCCTGGACATATGATGGCTTTGCTGCGGAACTTGAAAGCACTACGGCGAATTTTTTTGTTGCTCTGTCAGACGGCGCGCCTGTGGGGTATATCGGCTTTCACGCTGTCCTTGATGAGGGGTATGTCGATAATATAGCCGTTCTCCCCGGGTACAGACGTCAGGGTATCGCAAAATTGCTCATGGATTCTGCTTTTGAACGCTGTGCCGTCCTCGGGCTGTCCTTCCTGTCTTTAGAGGTCAGAAAATCGAACGCCGCAGCTATTGCTCTGTATGAATCCTATCAGTTCAAAACAGAAGGAGAACGGAAAAATTTTTACTCCGCTCCGCGTGAGGACGCCCTTATTATGACTGTCAGATTTAAAAAAGTATAAAAGGTGATTTTATTATGCAAAGTGAAAATATAAAAATTTTGGCGATAGAAAGCTCCTGCGACGAAACAGCGGCGGCTGTAGTTGAAAACGGACGAACTGTTCTTTCAAACGTCGTCGTTTCTCAGATAGACGAGCATAAGCTCTACGGCGGCGTCGTTCCTGAAATTGCCAGCCGCCGCCATGTCGAAGCGATAAACGCCGTCGTTGATAAGGCTCTTGCGGACGCAGATCTGAAGCTTGCAGACCTCAGCGCAATAGCCGTTACTTATGCTCCCGGGCTGATTGGCGCGCTGCTTGTCGGAGTGAATTTTGCCAAGGGCTTGTCTTATGCATCGGGTCTTCCACTCGTTCCCGTACATCATCTGCGCTCGCATATCGCCGCAAATTATATCAGCAATCCTCAGCTTGAACCGCCGTTTCTCTGCCTTGTCGTTTCGGGAGGTCACAGCCATATTGTTGCTGTTGAAGATCATACCACGATGAAAATTATCGGAAAAACACGCGACGATGCCGCGGGCGAGGCCTTCGACAAGGTGGCAAGAACTATCGGTATGCCTTATCCCGGCGGCGTTAATCTCGATAAAAAAGCCGAGGTCGGCGACGATTCGGCTTATCCCATGCCGCACCCGAGACTGCCCGACGCTCCCTACGATTTCAGCTTTTCCGGTCTTAAAACAGCGGCTCTTAATATTATTCACAATGCCGAACAGCGTGGAGAACCGGTCAGCGCCGAAAATCTCAGCGCTTCTTACCGCAAAGCCGTTGTCGGCTGCCTTACGGAGAATTTCTTGAAGGCTGCCAAGGATCTCGGTTACAAAAAACTTGTTATTGCAGGCGGCGTTTCCGCAAATACGCTACTGCGCAGAGAGCTTACACGAGAATGTAAACGCCTGGGCTATGAGTTGTTTATGCCCGGGCTGAAATACTGCGGCGATAACGGCGCTATGGTGGGTGCACAGGCTTATTACGAATATATTTCCGGAAATATTGCCTCACTTGAACTTAATGCAGCCGCCACAAAATCCATCGAAGAAGGCTAAACGGTGTCGGTATGCACTGACAGGCAGTTCCGGCGGGCTTTAAGAAAAAATTAATTTGTCTCCGCGATGTGCTCTCAGAAATTCAGGGATAGCCTAAAATAGCAAATTAATGGCAAGTACTATTTACTTGAAAATAAGGGCAGTACCGCACAAAGGCAGTGCCAGATATGCAAGCGGATTTGGTACTGAGCCTATAAGTGTTCTTTATGCGGTGTTGCCTAAGCTTCAATACAAAGTAAACACTCAAAAGCCTAAAACGCGGAGCTAAATTCACCCCCATTGAAAAGTAAAAACGGAACTGCCGCCGGTCGCTTGCCCGGCATAAAATATCATTCCTCCGCATATGTTTATTAAAAACCCTTTTGGTCGGAGGTTGGTTATGTTGAAAAAAATTATGTGTATCCTCGTGTCAATGACCATGATCTTTGCTGTGTGTATCTGTCCGGTCGCTGCCGAGGAGGCTGCTGAGGTTTCTTCAAATGAAGCCGTGTATTCTTTGGACGAGGTCGGTCTTTCTGCGCCGTCTGCGCTGCTGATGGATAATGCCACAGGAAAAGTTTTGTACGAGAAAAATGCTCATGAGCAGCGCCCCTGCGCCTCTATTACAAAGGTAATGACAATGTGCCTGGTCTTTGAGGCGATAGAAGCCGGAAAGCTTTCCTATGATACAGTGATCTCCGCTTCTCCGATAGCTGCGGCACAGGAAGGCTCCGATATCTGGCTTGTTGAGGGCGAACAGATGACGGTTGACGATCTTCTTAAAGCAGTGGCGGTAGTTTCTGCGAATGATGCGGCTGTCGCTCTTGCCGAATCAGTCAGCGGCAGTCAGGAAGCGTTTGTCGCCGCGATGAACGAAAAAGCAAAATCTTTGGGAATGAAGGAAACTACCTTTAAAAACTGCAACGGTCTTGATGAAGACGGTCATCTCACAACTGCTTACGATGTTGCGCTTATGTCGCGCGAATTAATGAAGCATGAAAAGGTTTTTTCTTATGTCAATATCTGGCTTGATTATATCCGCGACGGCGAAACGCAGCTTGTGAATACTAATCGTCTTCTGAAAAGCTACGACGGCATCACAGGCTTGAAGACGGGAACGACAAGTCAGGCAGGCGCTTGTATCAGCGCTACCGCAAAACGCGGAGATATGCACCTTATCGCCGTTATCCTCGGCGATAAAACAACTGACGAGAGATTTAACGACGCTGCGAAGCTGCTTGATTACGGTTTCGGTTCTTTCTGCTCGGTCGAACCGCAATTACCTGAGAATCTGCCTGCTCAGATAGACGTAGAAAACGGTATGGAACAGTCTGTTGCCGTGCAGTGCGCTCCCGATAAGCCTTTTTTGGTAAAATACGGTCAGCAGGAAAACATCGTCTGCGATATCCGTATTGCAGAGGAAACTACTGCACCCGTCAGCGTTGGTCAGTCTTTAGGCAGCGTTATTTACAGACTTGACGGAAATGTTATCGGGGAATTCCCGATAACTGCTGCACAAAGCGTCAGCGAGATCAATTTCCGCGATGTTTTCGCAATAATGCTGAAATGCTTTATAAATTGATAATGTAATTATCACCACGATTATATTATAAAATGAATAATATATAATTGCAAATAATAATGTCTTTCTTTTTTTGCAATGATGAAAAAACTTCCCCCACAGTTGGTAAAATATCAGCCAATAGCTGTGGGGGAGATGTTAAATTATTAAATTTTTATCAAAAAAGCGTGAAATCACTTGAAAATCCTTCCCAAATATTGTACAATAAGTTTAGGCTGCACCGCAAAGGCTCTGAACAGCCTTTGTTTCGCGGCGCTTTTTAAAGACGGGGAGTTTTTTCGCCTGTCTGCAGGGAGGAGCAAAATTTATGTCTACAACTTTAAACAAAAAATATCTTACAGGTTTTATGAACGAGGAAGAGCTTAACTGCCTCGCTTCAAGAGTGAAAACGGCTCATAACGAGCTGCATACCGGTACGGGCGCAGGAAACGACTTTATCGGCTGGCTCACTCTTCCGACCGATTACGATAAGGAGGAGTTCGCAAGGATCAAGGCTGCTGCCGAGAGAATCAAAAAGAACTCCGAGGTGTTTGTGGTTATCGGTATCGGCGGTTCGTACCTCGGCGCAAGAGCGGCAATCGAGTTTTTAAAGTCGCCTAACTACAATGCGCTTAAAAAGGATACGCCCGATATCTACTACACAGGTAATTCCATCAGCTCTACTGCTCTTGCAGAGCTTCTTGAGATCTGCGAAGGCAGAGACGTTTCTATCAATATGATCTCAAAATCGGGAACAACGACCGAGCCTGCAATCGCATTCCGCGTATTCAGAGAGCTTCTTGAAAAGAAGTATGGCAAGGAAGGCGCAAAGGAGAGAATTTTCTGCACAACAGATAAGGCCCGCGGCACATTAAAGCAGCTTGCAGATCGTGAAGGCTACGAAACATTCGTTGTTCCGGACGATGTAGGCGGACGTTATTCCGTTCTTACGGCAGTAGGTCTTCTTCCGATCGCTGTTGCCGGCGCAGACCTCGACGCTCTTATGGCAGGCGCTGCAAAGGCTCAGGCAGATTTCGACAACGACGATCTTGCATCGAACGAGTGCTACCAGTATGCAGCAATCAGAAACGCTCTTTATGCAAAGGGCTATACAACAGAGATCCTCGTTTCTTACGAGCCTGCTTTCACGATGATGAGTGAGTGGTACAAGCAGCTCTTCGGCGAGAGCGAGGGCAAGGATAATAAGGGTATTTTCCCGGCTTCCGTTACGTTCTCTACAGACCTTCATTCAATGGGTCAGTACATTCAGGAGGGCAGAAGAAATCTCTTCGAAACAGTAGTTTCCTTTGAGAAGCCAAAGAAGGAGATCACTCTCGGAACAGACCCCGAAAATGTAGACGGTCTGAACTTCCTTTCCGGAAAGGGCATGAGCTACGTTAATCAGAAGGCGTTCCAGGGTACGATCCTTGCTCACAATGACGGCGGCGTTCCGAACATTGTTCTCAACGTTCCCGAAATGACAGAATCTGAGCTTGGCTATCTCATTTATTTCTTCGAGAAGGCTTGTGCAGTAAGCGGATATCTGCTCGGCGTAAATCCGTTCAATCAGCCAGGTGTTGAGAGCTACAAGAAGAATATGTTCGCTCTTCTCGGCAAGCCCGGCTATGAGGACGCAAAAGCTGCTCTTGAAGCAAGACTTAACTGATCGGATTATATTCGATCTCAAAAAAGCGGTATTTGATATCGTTTCCATAATATGTGTTTCCTATCGGGAACATTCAGCACGAATAATAAAAAGGTAAATATACAAATTGAAAGGAATGGTACAAATGGTAACATTACTCATCGGAAAAAAAGGCTCCGGTAAGACAAAGAGACTTATCGAAGAGGCTAACGCAGCTGTAAAGGCTTCTAACGGCAACGTTGTTGTTGTAGAAAAGGGCGCAAAGCTCACCTACGACCTCACCTACAAGGCACGTCTTGTTGATACAGACGCATTTAAGATCAAGGGCTACGACGCACTCTACGGCTTCCTCAGCGGTATGTGCGCAGGCAACTACGATATCACGGATATTTTCGTTGATTCTACCTTTAAGATCGCAGGTGACGACAAGAAGGAGCTCTGCGAGTTCGTTAACAAGCTTAATGAGCTTGCTGATGAGGCTAATACAGCGATTACACTTCTTATCTCCTCGGCTAAGGACGAGCTTCCTTCCGATATCAACGCTACGCTTGAAGAGCTGTAATGTAATGTGCAGGCGAAAGCCGCAGAACATTTTTGACTGACTATTGACTTGGCAGAGAAAGCAGTAAAATGCTTTCTCTGCTTTTTTGCATATTTACGGAAGAACAGGAATATAATCTATTGTATACGTTTTGATGTACATACGTAATTGCAGATTGAGAGAATCGGCTGAGTATTGCGGGGAGTGAAAATGATGGGGACGTCAGGAGTAAAAAAATACATATTCGGGTCACGTGGAGGAGTATTCATATGCAGTGCCGTGATCTGCACCGCCGTAATAATATTAGCAGAGCCGCCGCTTACGGCTTATGCGAATGACTTCTACGAATCGCCCGATACAGCAGCTCTTACCGATCATTTATTTCACGAATCCGGTGCGGACGAGCTTTACTCCGCAGTTCCCGATGACGCCGCCGATATTCTCGGAAATTTCGGTTTTTCCGGATTTGAGCCGGGCGGTGTAGACACAATAGAGCCTGATAATGTCATAGGCGGTTTGAGCAAGGCTGTCCGCGACAGACTCGAAGAGCCTCTGTATGCGTTTGTTCGTATCGTTGGTATCGTTGTAATTGCGGCAGCTCTTGAAACGGTGAAAAGCGGAGGTGCGCCTGACCGCGCATTATCTCTCGTTACATCTCTGTGCGCCGTATCTGTTGTTGCGCCGCCTGTGCTTGAACTTACCTTACAGCTTTCAGATACGATAGTAAATTCAGGCAGATTCATGCTTCTGTACGTTCCTGTAATATCCGGCTTGCTCATTGCTTCAGGCAGGGCTGCAAGCGGTTCTATGTACTGCGGTGTTATGGTTTTCGTCAGCAGTGCCGTAATGCAGATAACGTCTGTATTTATAGTTCCGCTTTTAAAATGTATCATGTCGCTCTCGGTCGTTTCCTCTGCCGCCGAGCAGGTCAGACTTGATGGAGTAACGGAATTGTTCCGCAGGGCGGCGCGGTTTGTGCTTACATTTTGTATGTCGCTGTTTGTAGCATTCCTGACTATGCGTTCTATAGTTTCTGTTGCAGCCGACACGCTTGCAAATAAGGCTGTAAAATTCGCAGTGAGCAGCTTTGTTCCGCTTGTCGGGGGAGCATTGAGCGACGCATATCAGACCGTTGCAAGCTGCGTAAATGTTCTTAAATCGGGCGTTGGTGCGGCAGCGATAGCGGCAGTTTTTGCAATATTTGTACCTGTAGCTGTTCGCTGCGTTTTGTGGCAGGCGGTAACAGCGGCAGGCGCGGCAGTATGCAGGCTTTTCGGCGAGGAGCGCGTTTCGTCGCTTCTTACGTCTCTGTCAAGCGTAGTTTCTGTCATGCTTGCAGTCCTTATGTGCAACATGGTGATATACATCATCAGTACGGCGATAATTATGATCGTGGGAGGCTGAATGGAAGCTTTAAATGAATGGACGCTTGCGCTCTGCGCATGTGCCGCGGCGGTTTCTCTTGCGGAAATGCTTCTGCCCGAGGGCGCTGTAAAAAAGACGGCGTATTTTGTTCTCAGTCTGATAACGGCGTCATGCCTTGCAGCTCCGCTGAAAAATATAAGTGATTTTTCTTTTAATATTGAAACGCGCAGCGAGCAGCCGTATACAGATTGGTTTTCTCACACGACGGAGGAGGAGTTTTCGGCGAATGTCAGCAAGATATTGGAGGATACGTTGTCTTCGATCGGAGTCAGGGCAGAAAAAATTTACGTAGAAACGGATATCTCCGACGACGGCAGCGTATATATTAACAAAGCACGTATCACGGTAGACGAGCGTTATGCCGATCGGATAAGCGAAATAGAACGCGCCGCACAGACAGCGATCGGCGTTGAAACAGATGTAGAGGTGTTTCGCAGCTGACAGTTCAGATTTTACTTTAGAGTGATGGAAAGCTGGTCTTAGCGTTTTCCATCATACTTTAATGCTTATATAATTAATGTCAATATAAATCTATTTTGCTGAATCAGGTGAAAACAATGGACGTATTCGGAAAATTAACGGCGAAAATATCTCCTGAAAAACGGCGGCGCGCTATAATTGCCCTAGGAACGATAGGATTGCTACTGATATTTTTATCAAGCTTTCTGCCAACGGATTCGGTCGAAAAGAAGGCGGAAAATACCGATGAGCCGCCGCCGGCTTCGAATGAGAGCGCCGAGGATTACCGAAAAACATTGGAGCAGGAGCTGTGCAGCATTATTTCAGCTATAGACGGTGCAGGCAGCGTAAAAGTAATGATAACTATGGACAGCACCACAGAGGACGTTTTTGCCGTTGACAAAACCGAAAGTGAGAATCGCAGCGGTTCGGAAAGCTCACCCGACGGAAGTGTCCAGCGCAGCGAGGAAAACGAATATGTGATCGTAAAAGGCACAGACGGCAGCGAAAGCACTGTCGTAAAAAAACAGCGAATGCCGGAGGTGCGCGGCGTGCTTGTTGTCTGCGACGGCGCGGCAAGCGCTGTTGTCCGGGAAAAGATCACAGCCGCAGCCGCCGGAGCACTCGGCATTGAACGAAGCAGAGTTGTCGTTACAAAATGACGGCTTTTTAGAATAGAAAATCTTCACGGTCAAAATCAGGATTTGATTATCGAGAAACGGAGGCAAATATGAAATTCGGAAAAAGAGAATTGATAATGTCTGTGCTGGTTGCGTCGCTTGGGGCAGCGGTTTTCCTTAACTGGCAGCTTACCCCCGGTAAAGGCTTTGATCCGAAAAATACCGACGAAGATCTCGGTACGGCTCATTATGTAAACGCAGCTATAGCTACTAAGGATACTCCACAGAAAAATGAGGAATCTTCATCGCAGCTTTTGCAGCAGGAATCGTCCTCACAGCCGACAGAGCAGGAGGAATATTTCTCTCGCGTTCGTCTGGAACGTCAGAAAACACAGGACGAGTTGACGAATTTAGCGCGAAGCGTAGCTGAATCGGAATCGACGAGCGGCGAAGCCAAAACTCAGGCGGTAAAGCAGCTCAACGGCTTGCTTAAAACGATTAATCAGCAGAATAATATAGAAGGTCTTGTTATCGCCAAGGGATTTTCCGACTGCATTGCCTATATCCAGAACGGAGAATGCAGCGTTGTCGTAACCGGGCAGGAGCTTAAAAGCGACAGCCTGACCGCCATCAAGGATATTGTAAAAGGGCAAAGCGGAATTGCATTTGACAAGATCAGAGTAACGCAGATATAGCATAAAAAGGATCAATTCGGGTATGTACCCGTGCGTAATTCCGTTTTTAACATGCAGTAATAGTAGATTGGTTTCCAACCCATAAGCTATAAGTTTCACCTATACGCCTTCAATTTATTCATCAAATCACCAAATGACCAAATCTCCAGATCTCAGATTGCGTAAGGCAACTGATCTCTGCAATATGCCTCTGGCAGAACTGTAAGAGGCGACATGCCGCCCGGAATTTTTGTATAATTAGCTTTTGTTTTTATTGACTATTTCGAAAAAATATGATAAAATATAATTGCTGATTTGCACAAATTTGGCAATTTTGCATTGCCGTGCCCGGAAGAGGTGTATTATTGATGAGAAAATCGAATGTGCTTGTAAAAGCGATCGTCGGAGCAGTATGTCTGATAGTAGCATTGGTGCTTTCTTTGCCCGTTCTGCCTATGATGTCGAGCAGAATGTTCGGCGGCGGCACGATGGATTTCAATAAAGCTGCTTATAATGAATACCGCGCCAACAGGCCTGTAGGCGGTTCTGTTTATTACGTTTTAGGTACATCGGACGCAGGCGACTCAGGAGCTGTTTCTGTCGGTGCTTATTATTACCTCGTTCCTGCCAGCGGCAAGCAGATCTCAAATAAAAACAAAGCCGATACCCTCGTACTCGTTAAGGTCACGAACGGTTCGAAGGTCTACGAAGGGATAAACGGCGTATACAGAACGTCGTCAGGCGGCGATTCCGCAGATGGTTATAAAATCTCCGGCGTTCTAAAAAAAAGTACCGCTTCCGAAACAAAGACGGCCGAAGAGCTTCGCAGCACATCGCCGTATGCCGATTTACAAATTTCGGAATATACCCTTGATCTTACAAATGATGTAAAAGGAATGACGATCAAGTTTATTATTTCGCTTCTGTTTTATGCTGCCGCTGCTTTTTGCGTGGTAATTACTATTCAGGCTATAAATAAAAACGCTGATATCGAAAAGATAGAAGACGAAAGAATAGCCTACCGCATGGAGCAGGAAAGAAAATCCGGAAATAAAAACGATGATGGTTCCGATAAGATGTTCGGCGATTCCGATGGCTCTTACGGCGTAACGCCGCGCAGAGAAGGCAGCGATATGCTCGGTGAAGGCGGCTCGGGCGGCAGCGGCGGCTACAAGCCTGCATTCCAGTCGCAGGGCGGAGAACAGTTTACGCCTCGCAGTGACAGCCCGTTTGACGACAGTATGTTCGGCGGCTCTTCAAATAGCGGCTCAGACGATGATTCCGACGGCTTCTTCGGCGGCGGCGCTCAGCAAAACGGAGGCTTCTTCGGTACAGGTGCAGCTCCGGGCGGAAATTCTCGCCAGGGCGCAGCTTCACAAAATGATTTTTACGGCGGATCCTCTGCAAGCTCAGATGACGATGGCTTCTTCGGCGGCTCTTCCGGTCAGGGCGGCGGTTTTTACGGTGGTTCTTCCTCAGGCTCAGACGACGGATTCTTCGGAGGTTCTTCCTCAGGTTCAGACGACGGATTCTTTGGCGGCTCTTCCGGTCAGGGCGGGGGCTTCTACGGCAATTGATCCGGAATCAAATGTTTGTGGATTGTTTACCAAAGCTGATATTTTTGTTATTAATACACTTGCATCTTTCTCCGCGCAGGCGCGTAAGCGTTTTTGCGCGGAGTGTTTTTATATATGTTATTTTAAATAGTTACAAAAATGTTAAATTTAGATAAATGTAGTGAATTTATCTCAGAGATATGTTATAATAAACGTTGTAGCAAAAATTTTAATACTAATAACCCGATAGAAAGAGTCAGGTAATTCTGTCAGGCTTTAGTAAAATATTGGGAGGCAGTTTGCATGGGGAATAAAATAAACAGCAGAACCGAGCATTATTGGTATAAAGCGTTTCTGCTCGGATTGTTTTTTTCTGCTGCATTTTTCATTCCGTATATCGTGATAGATCACGGTTATTTCCTTTATTACGGAGATTTCAATGTTCAGCAGATCCCGTTTTATCAGATGATCCACGACGCAATAAGAAACGAAACAGGCTTCTGGTCAACAACTACCGATCTCGGTTCGAGCGTAGTCGGGTCTTATACGTTCTATATGCTTGGCAGCCCGTTCTTCTGGATTACGCTGCCGTTTCCGAGCGATATGGTGCCTCACCTGATGGGACCGCTTCTCATACTTAAATTCGGTACGGCGTCGCTGACAGGCTATATCTATCTCAGAAGATACGTAAGAGATAAGAATCTTGCTGTTCTCGGCGGACTTCTCTACGCATTTTCCGGCTTTTCGGTCTACAACGTATTCTTTAATCATTTCCACGAAGCTATTATTACATTTCCGCTTCTGCTTGCCGCGTTTGACGAGTATATGGACAACCACCGCAGAGGAGTTGTCGCTCTTGCGGTTTTTGCCAGCTGCTTTGTAAACTACTATTTCTTCGTAGGAATGGTTGCGTTTGTCATTATTTATTGGTTCCTGCGTATGCTCACAGGCAGCTACAAGCTTGCAGGAAAGGATCTTTTTCCTCTGGCACTCGAGGTTGGCTTAGGCTTTGCAATGACAGCAGTTATCCTCGTTCCGACCGTATTGTTCGTAACGCAGAATCCTCGTGTAGAGGACGCTCCGCAGGGCTTTGGTGCGCTTGTTTACGGCTGGGAGCAGCGTTATCTTCACATTATATCTTCGTTCTTCTTCCCGCCGGATATTCCTGCAAGACCGAATTTCACGCCTGACTCAAATGCAAAATGGGGTTCTGTTGCAGCGTGGCTGCCGATGTTCGGCATGACCGGCGTGATCGCATTTTTGCAGAGCAAAAGCAAAAGCTGGCTCAAAAAGCTCCTGCCGTTTTTGCTGATATGCACGCTTGTGCCTATCCTTAACGCCATTTTCCAGATGTTCGTTATGAGCTATTATGCAAGATGGTTCTATATGCTCACGCTCATGATGTCGCTTGCGACAATTATGGCGATAGAGAATTCTAAAACAAAGTGGCAGCCTGCCATCAGGCTTACACTCGTTATTACGATGTTTATTGCCATTGGTATCGGCTTTATGCCGACAGGCGACGATGGAGAGGATCTGACCTTCCTGGATCTGTACGGTCTGGAGGAGTATTCCGATCGGTTCTGGGTGTATGTGGCAATCGCGCTGATGTCTATGGCTGCGGTCATTCTGCTGATTAGAGCACGCGTAAAAAACAAAAAGCTTTTCTTCGTAAAAGCAACGGCGTGTCTTGGCGTAATTTCAGTTCTTTACTCGGGATATCTCATAGGTCTGGGCAAATCTCACAGCTATGAAACGGAAAACTTCATTATTCCTTATTGTCTTAATAACGGTAAGGATATCGGTATCGACCGCCATGAGCTTGCAAACTGCCGCTCTGATTTCTACGAGTCAATGGATAATATGGGAATGTTCTGGCAGATACCGAATATCCAGGCGTTTCAGAGCATAGTGCCCGGGTCTATATACCGTTTTTATCCATCGCTTGGGGTTTCGCGTGACGTAGGTTCTCGCCCCGAAGCTGATTATTACGGCGTAAGATCGCTTTTATCCGTAAAGTATCTCTTCGATTATGCAGGCGACAGCGACAAGTTCCGCAATGACGACGGAAAAACCCGTATGCCCGGCTATAAATATATTGATACGCGCAATGGCTTTGAGATCTTTGAGAATAAAAACTATATTTCCTATGGCTTCTGGTATGACAGCTATATTACCGAGGATCAGTATTATGAGGTAGAGGAGAAGCAGCGCCATCTCGTTCTTCTTAAAGCTATGGTTCTGACCGATGAACAAGCTAAGGAGTACGGCGGAAGCATGAAGCACATCATAGATGTCAGAAGACTGAAATATGATGTTCCTGCTTATACAGCCGATTGTAAAACGCTGCGCGGTCATACCTGCAATATTTTTGAGTATGGCAAGGATTCCTTCCATGCGCAGATCACTGCACCGGCAGGCGGCGGCGACAAGCTCGTATTTTTCAGCGTTCCCTACGAAAACGGCTGGAGTGCGACCGTAAACGGAGAGCCTGCACAGATAGAGCAGGTTAATATAGGCTTTATGGCGGTCAAGGTTCCCGAGGGTCAGACCAGCAACATAGATTTTAGCTATAAAACTCCCGGTCTTTTCGAGGGCGTTCTTATCTCATGCGTAAGCCTGCTGCTGTTTATTGCTTATATCCTGATCTGTGCAAAAACAAATAAGCTTAAACCGCGCTTGAAATTAAAGAAAAGCTATAAGGTAGCAGCGATTGGCTCACAGGAGGAGCTTGGCGAGAGATATAAGGATCTTCGCCTTGCACGTCACCCGATGAAAAAGAAGCGCGTCATAAAATCTGATGACGAGAATAAAATAGATAGTATATCGGACAGCAAGCCGGATACTCAGCTGGCAGAAAATATCGTTGCTGCCGATGACACAAATACAGAAGAACAAAACAGCGAGATCTCCGCAAATAATGACGACGCGGCGAACGAGCTGTCAAACGACGATAAACCCGAAGCGCAGAGCGAAAAAACGGAAGACTCTGCCGAAAAAGACGAAAACACACCATAAGACAGCGTATTTTCCGAAAAGACAGCTGCTGCCAGGAGGGTTTATCAATATTTCTAAACAGAGGTTGATCTTACAATGGCAAATATTGATGAATTATTGATAAGCTACAGGGAAGAGTTCCTGCGAGATCTCGACGAGCTGCTTAAAATCCGCTCTGTTTCAGCGCTTGGCGCAGATGTTCCGAGGCAGGCGCTTGAATGGATGCTTGCAAAAGCGGAAAGCTTTGGTCTTAAAACAAAGAATATTGACGGTATCGCCGGACACGCCGAATATGGCGAGGGCGAGAAGCTGTGCGGCGTGCTTACGCATCTGGACGTTGTTCCTGCAAACAAAAAGGAATGGTCGTGCGAGCCGTTTGCACTCACGCGCAAAAACGGCAGAATGTACGGCCGCGGGGTTGCAGATGATAAGGGAGCGGCTCTTGCAGCACTCTACTGTCTGCGTGCGCTTAAAGAAAGCGGCGTGAAGGGCAACCGCGTCCGCGTTATTTTCGGTACTTCCGAGGAGATCGGCATGAAGGATATGGAAACATATTTCACTTCAGAGCCGCTGCCCGATCTCAGCTTTACTCCAGACAGCGAGTATGGTATCTGCCGCGCAGAAAAGGGTATCCTTCATTTAGAGATCAGTTCGGAAAAGGCGAATAACACCTCGCTTATGCAGTTTGAAGCAGGCTCTGCGAATAATGTCGTTCCCGATACTGCGTTTGCGATACTGGACTGCAGCGATTATGAGGAGCATAATTTGCAGCGGCTTGCAGACGCTGCCGGCGTGGGTGCTTTTGATCTTAGGTTCACAATAGACGGCTTGAAGGTTACTTCTCACGGCAAAGCAGCCCATGCATGCGAGCCTGAAAAAGGCGTAAATGCCGCTGCTGCTCTTGCACAGATAATCTGTGCCGTTATGGGTACAGACGCTGTCGGCGATCTCTGCACATTTATAAACTACTGCATCGGCAAAGAAACGAACGGCCGCTCTATGGGTATCAAAATGCGCGACGCCGTTTCCGGAGAGCTTACAGTCACGCTCAGCAGAGTTCATATCACAGAGCGCGAGGCGTCCGCCGTTCTTGATGTGCGATACCCTGTGTCATTCCTTGAGGAGGTCGTGCTTTATCAGGTCAAAAAGGTAGCTGCGCGCGAGGGGCTTACCGTTCGCGTTATCGACAGCGAAAAACCGCTTTCTCTCGATGAAAATGCGCCTATCGTGCGTGTTCTGAAACAAGCCTATGAGAACGTAATGGGAGAAGAGCCTGAGTTGTTTACGACGGGCGGAGGAACATATGCGAGAGTTCTCGGCGGAAAGGGCGTTGCATTTGGTCCTGTTTTCCCTGACGATGATTCGAGGATACATAATTCCGACGAGTCGATTGATGAAGAAAAATTTTTCCGTCATTTCAGTATATGTCTTGAAGCAATGAACGGAATGGCGCTTTACAGTGAGCAGGAGTAAAATTATTTTTACGTTCTGCGAAAAAGGAGTGAAAATGTCATGAATGCGGAAAAAATGATAAAAACAGAAGCAAAGCAAGTGCTGTCCGGAAAGTGGACAGCGGCTGTGATGGCTGTATTTATACTGCTGTTTATGCCAATAATCGCCGCGATGATCCTGATGGCGGCATATAGTGTCTTGGGTGAAAGTGAAATAAGTGATGTGCTTCAGAATGAGCCTGTAAAGATGGCTGTTTTTGCGGCGCTCCACGTTGCTGCAATTGTAGCTTTCCTGCTTTTGTCGCCGATATTTACAGGCTTTGCACGGTTTTATTCCCGTGCCGCTGCCAGAGAAGATGCAGACCTGATCGACGTTTTCTATTTCTTTGAAAACGGCAGCAAATATAAAAGAGCTATTGCTTTTATGTCGGGGCTGCTTGTAAAATGCGTGGGTATTCTCGTTGTGTGCGAGGCGGCTGCCGTTACAGTTGCCGCCGTTGCTCATGACAACGATGTTACAATAATGGCAGCGATCAGTCTTGCCATAGTTGGCGCTGTTGCCGCGTTTTTATGGTTCCACCGATTTGCTTTTCAGGTAATGCTCTTTTCCTATAAGGATTATGATGCTGCTTCTGCTGCAAAAACAGGTGCTCAGATCGCTTCCGGAAATACCGGCAAGCTTATAAAGCTTACGGTAAGCTTTGTTCCGTGGCTGCTGCTGATGTTTTTTGTAGTTCCGTTTTTGTATGTTTATCCGTATATGACATGCTCATATTTTGTTTCGGTAAAATACATCGTGTCAGATTATTTCGAAAAGCAGAAGGCTCGTGAACAGATGTTCACACCTGATACTCCTGCTGTGAATGATAATACAGAAGCATTGGCAAATTCGCTGATAAATAATCAAGATACGATAGCTACCGAACAGACAGATGTATCTTCACCTTCCCTGGATGTTTCAGATAATAACGAAGCAGCTGAGCAAAATGAGAAAAAGCCTTTATCTCTCGATAAATCTTCCGATAATTCCGAAGATGACAGCACTGCAAAGGGCGAACAACAGACTGATCCGGCAGATGGAAAAGCTTCCGATGAGCCAGTTTTCCGCGATGATGAAGCTACGCTTCTTTTGGAAATAGAGTGATTTTTCGTTATTGATTTTGGGACGGTGAAGGATCTATGACAGTATCGCTGTGTGTTATAGCGTACAACGAGGAGGAGCTTATCGGCGGCTTGCTTGAGGATATTTCCTCGCAGACGTATCCGCATAAGCTTATGGAGATCGTTTTTGTAGACAACGGCTCTACAGATACAACTCCTGCGCAGCTTTCGGCATTTGAGCAGATGAACAAGGATTTTCTGCGCGTCTGTATATGCTCGCAAAAAAAATCAAATCAGGCATGCGGCTGGAATACGGCTCTGTGCAATGCCTATGGTGACGTCATAATTCGTATCGACGCCCATGCGCGTATCCCCGAGGATTACGTTGAGCAGTGTGTTTTGGAGCTTGAAAACGGCGAAGATATCGTAGGCGGCGGCAGACCCTGCATAACGCGCACAAAAAACGACTGGAGCACAACGCTTCTTGCCGCAGAGGAATGTCTTTTTGGCAGCTCGATCATGGGATATCGCCGAAAGCATGATGAAAAGGAATATCTTTCTTCTCTGTTTCACGCCGCATACAAGCGTGAGGTTTTTGAAAAGGTAGGCGGCTTCAACGAATTTCTAGGCAGAACGGAAGACAACGAAATTCATTACAGAATGAGAAAAAAAGGATACCGTTTCGCCTGCTGTCCATCAATAACGTCAAATCAGTACATGCGAGAATCATTTAAAGCTATGATCCGCCAGAAATTTGCAAACGGATATTGGATAGGGCTGACGTTATTTGTATCTCCGGGATGTCTTTCTGTACTGCATTTTGCACCGTTTTGCCTTGTTTTAGGTCTTATTGTTTCGGTTATAGCGGCAATCAGAGGAAGCGTCTTTTTGTTGGGTCTGCTATCAGTTCTGTACATTATTTTTGACGCAATGATAACGATCTCGGCATTTAGTTTTGAGGGCTTCAACAGTAAGAAACCGTTGCTGTTTTTGATGTTTCCGGCGCTTCATCTTGCTTACGGCGCAGGAACGCTTTGCGGAATCTTATTCGGAATACCGTGGAAAGCGAAACACCCGTCAGCCGAAGCGAAAAAGCGTATTCGCAGTGTGCG